>NZ_JASGSR010000071.1:0-41410 GCF_040446015.1 Bradyrhizobium sp. INPA03-11B | reverse complement strand
GCTAGAAATTACCTCGCCGTCGTCACTCTTGCTGCTATCGTCCTATGGATGCGGTAACTGTCCACACCACCTAGAGCATGATCCGGAAAAGTGCGAGACGCTTTCCCGGAAGGATCATGTGCAAACAAAGGGCTCGAGCGCGATGACGATTCAACCTGATCGCATCGCGCTTGTGATCGAACGCCGCGCGATGCACGTACGCCGCGGTGTCCATGTCGGCGAGCGCGAGCGGCCTAATATTCAATGCCGAACTCGTCATAGAGACGGCGGAACACGGCCGGCAGCACCTCGGTCAGATCCTCGGCGATCAGGCCGGGCCCCGCCTCGCTGGCGCCTTCGCCGTGCAGCCACACGCCGATGCTGGCCGCCTCGAAGGCCGCGACGCCCTGGGCTAGGAAGCCCGCGATGATGCCTGACAGCACGTCGCCGGCGCCGGCGGTGGCAAGCCACGGCGGCGCGTTGGCGGCGACGGTGGCGCGGCCATCCGGAGATGCGATCACCGTGTCGGCGCCCTTCAGCAGCACCACCGCGCCGGAGCGCTCGGCCGCCGCGCGCACGCGCTCGAGCTTGGAGCGGCCGGGATGCTTGTTGGAGATATCGCTGAACAGCCGCGGAAACTCGCCCTCATGCGGGGTCAGCACCACCCCGAGCCCGTCGCTCGCCTTGATCGCCTCGAACAGGCGGTCCGGCGTGCCGGCAAAGCTGGTCAGCGCATCGGCGTCGAGCACCAGGTGCCGCTGCGCAGTGAGTGCGGTGTGAACGAAGTCGCGGGTGCGCGCGCTGACACCCGCGCCGGGGCCGATCACGCAGGCATTGAGCCGCTTGTCGTCGAGCAGTTCGGCGAACTGGATCGGGTTATCGACCGCGCGCACCATCACCGCGGTCACCGCCGCCGCGTTGACGGCAAGCGCATCGCGCGGCGAGGCCAGCGTCACGAGGCCGGCGCCGGCGCGCAGCGCCGCCCGCGCGGCAAGCCGTGCCGCCCCGGTCGAGGCGAGATCGCCCGAGACCACGACGGCATGCCCTCTCGCATATTTGTGGCCATCGATCCGCGGCACCGGAAACGACCAGCGCCAGGCCTGCGGCACGTTCTCCGCGGTCAGCGGCTTGATCTCGTCGAGCACCTGCGCGTCGATGCCGATATCGGCGACGCGGACCCGGCCGCAATACATCCGGCCCGGCAGCAGCAGATGCGCGGGCTTCTTGCGGAAGAAGGTGACAGTCTCCGTCGCCTGCACGGCCGCGCCCATGACAGCGCCTGTGGTGCCGTTGATGCCGCTCGGCAGGTCGACCGCCAGCACCGGCGTACCGTTGGCGTTGATAGCCGCGATCATCTCCAGCGGGTCGCCCTTCACCGGGCGGTTGAGGCCAGCGCCGAACAGCGCATCGATGATCAGCGCCGGCTTGCCGAGCGCCTGCGGGTTGAACGGCAGCACCGGGTACTTCCAGCCCTTCGCCGCCAGCGCCGCATCGCCCTGCAGGCTGTCGCGCTCACAGAGCAGGATCACCGAGACCTCGCGGCCGCGCGCGGCAAGCTCGGCGGCGGCGACAAAGCCATCGCCGCCATTGTTGCCGCGGCCGGCGACCACGACGATCGGCCCCTCCTCGACCAGGTCCATCGCGGCCTCCGCGACGGCCTGGCCCGCGCTCATCATCAGCGCGAAGCCCGGCGTGCCGGCTGCGATGGTCAGCCGGTCGGCACGCTCCATCTCGGTGGTGGTCAGAACGTCCATGCCGAATCCTCAATCGCTTCGCCTTTTCGAGAGGCAATTCCTGTGACGTTCGCGGGGTTTCTACTGGCCGACTGCATATGGATTGATCTATTTGCCTATTTGTTAGGCTTGGATATCATAGCCCATCTGGTTCGATATCAGCCGACTGCCTGTTAAAAGGCTGATAACATTCCGAAATCGGGGACCTTAACAACTTGGCATAGACCCTGCTTTTGAGGAAGCCGCGTACAAGGGCGCTCGATGCGACCATTGCGCGTGTTTCCGGCCACCGGCCGGAAGGCTTAAGACCAACCAAACTGCGCCCCACCGCGCATCGAACTCGACCCTGCAATCTGCAATGCCCGGGAGGCGCTCAGTGAAGAAGATTGAAGCCATCATCAAGCCCTTCAAGCTCGACGAGGTGAAAGAAGCGCTCCAGGAAGTCGGACTGCAAGGCATCACCGTGACCGAGGCCAAGGGATTTGGCCGCCAGAAGGGCCATGCCGAGCTTTATCGCGGTGCGGAATACATCGTCGACTTCCTGCCCAAGGTGAAGATCGAGATCGTGATCGGCGATGACCTGGTCGAGAAGGCGATCGACGCGATCCGCCGCGCCGCCCAGACCGGCCGGATCGGCGACGGCAAGATCTTCGTCTCCAACATCGAGGAAGCCATCCGCATCCGGACCGGCGAATCCGGGCTGGACGCTATTTGAGGGCGGTGCTATCCGGAATTTCTGACGCAAATGAGAAAAAAGGCTGCTTCGGCAGCCTGATTTCGTTTGAGTAGTCACACGAACCCGCCAAAAGCGGGAATAACGTCGCCCACCGCCGGAAACACACCCGCACATCCATAAGGGGTATTCATGAAGACCGCCAAAGACGTCCTGAAATCGATCAAGGACAACGACGTCAAATACGTCGACCTGCGCTTCACCGATCCGCGCGGCAAGTGGCAGCACGTTACCTTCGACGTCAGCATGATCGACGATGACATCTTCGCCGAGGGCACGATGTTCGACGGCTCGTCGATCGCCGGCTGGAAGGCGATCAACGAATCCGACATGTGCCTGATGCCCGACCCGGTCACCGCGACGATCGACCCGTTCTTCGCCGAGACCACCATGGTCATCACCTGCGACGTGCTCGAGCCGACCACCGGCGAACCCTACAACCGCGATCCCCGCGGCATCGCCAAGAAGGCCGAGGCGATGGTGAAGTCGATGGGCGTGGGCGACACCGTGTTCGTCGGCCCCGAGGCCGAATTCTTCGTGTTCGACGACGTGCGCTACTCGGCCGACCCCTACAACACCGGCTTCCGCCTCGACTCCTCCGAGCTGCCGATCAACTCCTCGACCGAATATGAGGGCGGCAACCTCGGCCACCGCATCCGCACCAAGGCCGGCTACTTCCCGGTGCCGCCGCAGGACTCGGTGCAGGACATGCGCTCCGAGATGCTCGGGGCGATGGCCAAGATGGGCGTCAAGGTCGAGAAGCATCACCATGAAGTCGCTTCGGCCCAGCACGAACTCGGCATGAAGTTCGACACGCTGACGCTGATGGCCGACCATATGCAGATCTACAAGTACTGCATCCACCAGGTCGCGCACATCTACGGCAAGACCGCCACCTTCATGCCGAAGCCGGTCTATGGCGACAACGGCTCGGGCATGCACGTCCACCAGTCGATCTGGAAGGAAGGCAAGCCGACCTTCGCCGGCAACAAATATGCCGACCTGTCGGAGACCTGCCTGCACTACATCGGCGGTGTCATCAAGCACGCCAAGGCGATCAACGCCTTCACCAACCCGTCGACCAACTCCTACAAGCGTCTGGTCCCGGGCTATGAGGCCCCGGTGCTGCTCGCCTACTCCGCGCGCAACCGTTCGGCGGCCTGCCGCATCCCCTACACCGCGAACCCGAAGGCCAAGCGCGTCGAGGTGCGTTTCCCCGACCCGATGGCCAACCCCTATCTCGGCTTCGCCGCGATGCTGATGGCCGGCCTCGACGGCATCAAGAACAAGATCGATCCGGGTCCGGCGATGGACAAGGACCTCTACGACCTGCCGAAGGAAGAGCTGAAGCAGATCCCGACCGTCTGCGGTAGCTTGCGCGAAGCGCTCGAGAGCCTCGACAAGGATCGCGCGTTCCTCAAGAACGGCGGCGTGTTCGACGACGACTTCATCGACGCCTACATCGAGCTCAAGATGACCGAGGTCGCCCGTTTCGAAATGACCCCGCACCCGGTCGAGTTCGAGATGTACTACTCGCTGTAAGCTTTGCAGCACCTCACGAATGCGAAAGGCGCTTCCGATGGAAGCGCCTTTTGTTTTTTGAGGTATCCGTCATTGCGAGGAGCGAAGCGACGAAGCAATCCATACGTCCGCGCATGCGGAGAGATGGATTGCTTCGCTTCGCTCGCAATGACGATGTGGTGAAAGCGCCTCTTCCTCGCTTACACCTTCGCCTTCGCAACCCGCCGGCCGCCGGAATCGAGCGCGCCGAATTTGCCCGCGATCATGTCAGGCGTCGGCATCATGCCGCCGAGCGACCAGCTCGCCGGCTCGCCCTCCTCGATCTTGACCCAGACGTTGCGGCGGAAGTCCGGGTCGCCCTGCCCCTCGACCTCAACCATGAGATCGGTGACGCGCTCCAGCAGCGCCTTCTTCTGGGCGACATCGAAGATGCCGCGGACGGTGGAAATGGTGACGTAAGGCATGGTCTCTCTCCATTGCTGAGGTTGTGACAGCGCAGCGAAGATGGACCGGCATGGCCCGATCAGGCAGTGGCCGATCAGACAGAGATCGGGCAATATCCGCCATGGCCTGATCGCGCCGATCGGGTAGGATGATGGCAACGCCTGGAGATCCCATGAAGCTCGCGATCCTCGCGCTGGAAGGCTGCATGCAATCGGCGGTCGCCGGCATCGCCGACATCCTCACGCTCGGCAACCATGTGATGCAGCTGCGCGGCGGCAAGGCGCGTTTCAGCTGGCAGACGCTTTCGCTCGACGGCAAGGCGGTGCGCGCCGGCGGCGGCAAGCTGCTTGCCGTCGATGGCGCCATCAGCAAGCGGACGGCATTCGACGCGATCATCGTGCCGGGCAGCCTGGTCGATCATCTCACCGCCGAGCGCCTGCAACCGCAATATGACCGTGCCGGCGCCTGGCTGCGCCAGCAACATGCGAGCGGCCGCTTGATCGGCGCCTTCTGCAGCGGCGTGCTGCTGCTCGCCAATGCCGGCCTGCTCGACGGCCGCCGCGCCACCATCACCTGGTGGCTGCAGAGCGAGCTGCGCCGTCGCCATCCCAGGGTCGACCTCGCCAGCGATGCCGTCATCACCCAGGCCGACCGCCTGGTCTGCGCCGCCGGACCGATGTCATGGGTCGACCTGCTGCTGCGGCTGATCGAGCTGGTCGAAGGCGCTGAGGTCGCAAAGGTCTGCGCCGACTATGCGGTGATCGACACCGCGCAGCGCACGCAGGCGATCTTCATGCCGCTCGGCTACATGCTCGCCCAGGACCCGCTGCTGATCAAGGCGGACATGCTGGTGCGCCGCACTGGCAAGGCGCCGATTACGGTGCGCGGCCTCGCCCAGGCACTGGGCCTGAGCGAGCGCACGCTGAACCGCCGCTTCCGCGAATTGACCCACGAGCCACCGCAGGCCTTCATCACGCGGCGCCGCGTCGAGCACGCCCGCACGCTGCTGGAGACCACGGCGCAACCGATCAAGGCGATCGCCCGCGCCACCGGCTATGAGGACGAGAGCAGCTTTCGAAAAGCCTTTCGCAAGCTGACGCTGACATCGCCGCAGGCCTATCGCGCGCAGCGATCGATGCGTGCGGCGTAATCGCAGCAATTCCGGAAGACTACGGTCAGCAATGCTGACGACCCAATGAAGTGATGCGAAACGGCGCGCGAGCCTGTGCTTCGGAATCGACAAGATCCGGAGCCGGGTGTTCACTGCCAACAAGGATCCGGAAGCGGCCTTCGATAAGACAGACACATTCATTTTTGCATTTTTGGGAGAAACGAGATGTCTTTCGTCGCACGTCGAATGGCGGCGCTTTCGACCGCCATCATCATCCTCGCCGCCGGTGCAGGCGGCGCATCTGCCCAGAAGACATACGACACCGGCGCAAGCGATACTGAAATCAAGATCGGCAACATCATGCCCTATAGCGGGCCGGCATCGGCCTACGGCACCAGCGGCCGGGCCCAGGCGGCCTACTTCCGCAAGATCAATGCCGAGGGAGGAATCAACGGCCGCAAGATCAATTTCATCTCCTACGACGACAGCTACAGTCCGCCGAAAACGGTCGAGCAGGCCCGTAAGCTCGTCGAAAGCGACGAGGTCCTGCTGATCTTCGCCGCCCTCGGCACCGCATCCAACGGCGCCATTCAGAAATACATGAACACCAAGAAGGTGCCGCAGCTGTTCATCCAGACCGGTGCGACCAAGTGGAATGATCCGCAGAATTATCCGTGGACCATGGGCTGGCAGCCCAGCTATCAGGCCGAGGGCCGAATCTACGCCAAGCACATCCTGAAGGAAAAGCCGCATGGCAGGATCGCCGTGCTCTACCAGAACGACGATTATGGAAAGGACTACCTCAAGGGCCTGAAGGACGGCCTCGGTGACAAGGCGGCGTCGATGATCGTGACCGAGGATGCGTACGAGGTGGCCGAACCGACCATCGACACGCATATCGTCAAGATGAAATCGATGAATGCCGATGTATTCGTCGACATTGCCACGCCGAAATTCGCGGCACAGGCCATCAAGAAGACGGCCGAGATCGGCTGGAAGCCGCTGCACATTCTCAACTCGGTCGGCTCCTCGATCGGTGCTGTGATCCAGCCCGCCGGCTTTGAAAATGCACAAGGCATCATTTCGGTGGCCTACCTGATGGATCCGCTCGATCCGCAATGGAAGGACGACCCCGGCATGAAGGCGTTCGACGAATATCTCGCGAAATACTTCCCCGAAGGCAATCGGGCCGATGGCCTGGTGGTGACGGGCTACAATGTGGCGCAAACGCTGGTTCAGGTGCTGAAGCAGTGCGGCGACGATCTCACGCGCGCGAACGTGATGAAACAGGCCGCCAACCTGAAGGCCTTCCGGACCAACAACCTGCTGCCGGGAATCACGATGAACACCAGCTCGATCGATTTCGCACCGATCAAGCAGATGCAACTCAGAAGACTGAAGGGCGAGCGCTGGGAGCTGTTCGGACCCATGCTCAGCGCGGAAGTGGGAGGGTAGCCGGCCGTGGCCACTCGCTGCGCTGCCTGGGTGGTCCGAGCACTATCGCCGTCATTGCGAGGAGCCAACGGGTCCGGCCTTTGGCCGGCCCGATGATAAACTCCGCGACGAAGCAATCCATGCATCCGCGTACGCGGAGAGATGGATTGCTTCGCTTCGCTCGCAATGACGTGGAGAGGGCTGCCTCAAAGCCAAATTCCCGCGGCAAGGACAGACCACTCACACCCGGAACAGCTTCGCGTACCTTGCCTTGATCTCCTCGCTCTGCGCCTGCACCTGGGCCGGATCTGCCTTCAGCATCTTCAGCTTGTCGAGCGGCACGTGGCCGGCCTTCTCCTTCACCTTGGCGTGGAACGAGCGGTGTGCGAATTCGTCGGCCAGCATCTGCTGGGTTTCGGCGCTGAAGAAATAGCTCTGGAACAGCCGCGCCGCGTGCGGGTTCGGCGCGCTCTTGAAGATGCCGCTCGGCACGATGATCAACGGCGCGCCCTCGGCCGGATAGACCACCTCGACCGGCTTGCCCTGATCCTTGGCCAGCACGAGGTTGTAGTCGTTGCCGTCGGCCATGACGGCGCGCTCGCCGAGCAGGATCTTCTTCGGCGGGTCGGCGGCCGACTGCACCTGCATCACGCGCTGCTGCGACAGCTTCTCCAGATACGGCCAGCCGAGATCGCGCGCCAGCACGAAGGTCGCGGTCATGATCGCGCCGGAGTAGCTCGGATGCGCCTTGACGATCTTGCCGCGCCACCGGGGATCGAGCAGATCGGCGTAGCTCTTCGGCGCCTCCTCGCGCTTCACCTGCTCGGTGTTGTAACCGATCACCTCGAACCAGGCGCAGGACGTCGCCGAGGTGCCGTCGGGATCGATCTGGTCGGCCGGGAAATGCTTTGCGACATCTTCCGGGATGTAGGCCGCGAGCCAGTCGTTCTTCTTCCAGTCGAGGTAATGCGCGGGATCAGTCGAGTTGGCGACGTCGACGGCATGGATGCCACTGCCCTGTTCCTGGGCGATGCGCTGGAAGATGCGCTCGGCACCGGAGCGCTCGACGCGGACGCTGATCCCGGGATATTTCTGCTCGAAATCGCGCGCGAGACGCTCCGCCGTGTTCAGTTCCAGCGCGCTGTAGAACGAGATCTTGCCTTCCTTCTTGGCCGCCGCGATCAGCTCCGGCGTCACGGCCTCGGCCGGCGGCGCCGCCGCGCGCAACGGTTCGGCGAACACCATGCCGGCGGCGGTGGCCGCCGTCACCTTGAGCCAGTCGCGTCTCGACCATTTGCGGTCCTGCATTCCATGCTCCCTGAGATCGGGCCGTTGACCGGCCGCGCCATTGTGATGGGAGCATAGCGCGTCGGATGGGTGGAGCGAAGCGATACCCATCCTGCCGACTGCTCACCTCCAGCTTTGGCGCAACACCCGCATCCAGTTGTCAAAAGCGATCTTGCGCAGCGCGGCATCGTCGAAACCGCGCCCGCGCAACGCCTGGATCAGGCTCTGGAGCTGGCTTGCGTCCCTGAGCGGATGCGGCATCACCGCACCGTCGAAGTCCGATCCGAGCGCCACGTGATCCTCACCCATCCGCTCGACCAGGTAGCCGAGATGATTGGCGACCGTCTCGATCGGCGCGTCGGGATCGCTGCGCCCGTCCGGGCGCACCTCGGACACACTGAAATTGAAGCCCACGACGCCGCCGGATGCCTTGACCGCGTCGAGCTGCCGGTCGGTCAGGTTGCGGGTCGCGGGGCAGATCGCATGCGCGCAGGCGTGAGTGACCACGATCGGAGCCCTGCTGAGTGCCACCAGATCCCAGAAACCGCGCTCGTTGAGGTGGGCTGCATCGACCATGATTCCGAGTTCATTGCAGGCCCTCACCAGCGCCTTCCCGGCGTCCGTCAGACCGGGCCCGGTGTCCGGCGAGCGCGGATAGGCGAACGGCACGCCATGGCCGAAGCTGTTGGGCCGGCTCCAGACCGGGCCGAGCGACCGCAGCCCGCGGGCGTAGAGCCTCGCCAGCCCGTCCAGGTCGGCATCGATCGCTTCGGCGCCCTCGAGATGCAGCACGATCGAAAACACCGCGTCCCGGCGCGCCGCCTCGATCTCATCCACGGTCGTCGCTTGTCGGATCTTTCCGTCGGCGCGGGCCACCATGGCCTCCAGCGCGCTCAGCTGGGCATCGATGGTGCGGCGCGCATAGGCCGCATCGAGCGGCTCGGCAAGGCGCACCTCGTAGCCGTCGGCGGTTCGCGTGAAATCGCCCTGTCGCGGATGCTCCGCTTTGGCATACATCGCGAACAGGCCGCCAACCATGCCGCCTTCACGGGCGCGCGGCAGATCGAGATGGCCCTCCTCGGAGCGCACGAGAAAGTCCCGACCGCCTTCCCGATACTCGGCGAGGTGCTGAGCCGCGTCATTGTGGCCATCGAAGATCGCAACCTTGCCGCCTTCCTGCACTGTGCATTCCTCTCGCCGAACTTGCGTCAAGTAGGATGGGTGGAGCGAAGCGATACCCATCATCTCGCCTCGCGGATGGCAGGTTGATGGGTTTCGGTGCGCTCTACCCATCCTCATATGGGGGTTTGCGAGTCAAGGCTGTGGTTTGGATCTGGGCTAGGGTTGCGTGGTGAGAGGGTGGCGCGCGGAGCCATGCGAAGCGCAGCGCGCCATGTGGGCTCGTGGCAGGGATTGGCTTCCGAAGATTTCTGCAGCTCACTGCATCACCTCATATCCGGTCGGATTGTTTGATCCGTACCCACCTTCCGCATGCTTGCGGCGAGGAAGCCTGGCGAGGATGAGACCCATCTACGAAACGGCGGTTGAGGCCCTAGGATGGCCCGGTCATCATCCATCCTGCACGAGCGCGGCGAGCCGCGCCGCGTGGTGGCGTGGTTTGTTTTATGCCTTCATGGTTGCCTGCTCGGGAATGAGGCCGGTGGTGAGATAGCGCCACAGCGCCACGATCAGCTTGCGCGCCAATGCGACGATGGCGATGCGTTTGGCGCGCTTGCCGGCGTTGGTGGTCCGGGTGTGAAACCAGCGGCTGAGCGCGCTATCGCCCTGGTGGCGGAGCCAGAGCCACGCCAGCTCGATCGCCTTCTGGCGGGCGCGTCGATTGCCGGCCTTGCTGATGCCTTGCTCGCGATCAATGCCGCCGCTGCGCCACGGGCTCGGGGTCAATCCGCAATAGCTAGCAACCTCGCGGCGGTTGCAGAAATCCTTGTAGAACAGCTCGTTCACCAGCGTCCCGGTGAAGGCTGGGCCGAGCGCCTTGATGCGGAGCAACAGGTCTCGCCGCTCTCCCATCGGGGCCGGAGCCGGAACGGTCCGCGTCGTCTGGGCCTCTTCCAGCGTCGCAAGCTGGTCGCGTATCAACGTCAGCCGCGCGTGCTCGCGCTTCACTTCGGCCAACAGATGAGGCGGCAGCGGCTGTCCTTGCCAGTCGCGCTGTTGCGCGAGCCAGGCCAGCCAGTCGCGCCGTCGCGGGTTGCCGACCGCCATCCCGTGAAGGCGCAGCAGCGCCTTGATCCGGTTGGTATGGGCGGTCTGTTCCGTGACCAGCCGATCGCGTTCGCGGCTGGCGCGCCGGGCATCCTCCGCTTCCAGGCTCGGCACCCGGACGATCCGGACCACCCGCGGCTCGCCCCGCAAATAGGCCATCAAGGTCCGCAGCAGCAGCTCGCCATCGATCCGGTCCGTCTTCGCCCGTCGCGCTCGCTGCTCCACCGCGATGCTCGCCGCGTCGAACACGAAGTTCATGATCCCGGCCGCCTCCAAAAGCCTGTGTAGCCAAAAGCCGTCATAGCCGGCCTCATAGCAGCTCACCACACGCGGTGCCGACCCTAGCTTCTCGGCCGCACGCGCCTTCACCTTCTCGATCAGGGCCAGAAGCTCGATGTGATCACCTCCCTCGAGCTTGTGACGTGATGTCCGGTCACGATCCGGACTGTGTAGCGTCACCAACCAGGTCTTCTGGCTCAGTTCGATCGCAACGAAAATTGTGCCACTATGGCCGGTGGTGGGCGGGCTCTTGGTCGATGCTTGCATCAGACGCTCCGATGGTTCGAGTGTGGAAACCCAAACCTACCGGACAGGGCCCGCTCACCGCCCCATGGAATCTACGGACCGCCTCAGTCAGCCGGCGACTGGCGGATTATTGACCGCCAACTGAGCCGCGAAAGCCCGCTTGTAGGCGGGCCGCGCTTCGCCGCGGGCGACGTAGGCCGCAAGCTTCGGATGTCCGTCGAGCATGCCTGACGGCTTCAGGCGCAGCAGCACCGACACCATCATCAGATCGCCGGCGCTGAACGTACCGTCGAGCCAGTCGGCATCGCCCAGACGATCCGACAGCTGGTCCAGCCGCTGCCGGACCCGGTCCTCGACCAGCGGCAGGCGCGCCTCGTGCCACGGCTTGTCGCGCTCGAACAGCCTCGCAGTCGCGAATTCGAGGATCGGCGGTTCCACCGTGTTGAGCGCAGCAAACATCCATGCGATCGCGCGCGCCCGGGCATTGGCGTCATCGGGCAGCAAACCAGCATGGCACTCGGCGAGGTGGAGCACGATCGCCCCCGTCTCGAACAAGACGAGATCACCTTCTTGATAGGTCGGTATCTGGCCGAACGGATGAAGCGCCAGATGGGCGGGCTCCTTCATCGCAGCAAACGAAACCAGGCGAACCGCGTAGGGTTGCGCGACCTCTTCGAGCGCCCACCGAACCCGCGTATCCCGCGCCAGTCCCTTGCCGCCGTCGGGCGACCGCTCAAAGGCGGTAATCGTGATGGTCATGCAGATTTCTCCCCGGCGAACTCGCAGCTGGTTGTGGATCTCGGTGCGCGATGTTCAGCGCCCGCCCGCGCTTGTCAGCACATCGCCATCCTAGCTCTTTTCCGGCGGGTTCTCGCGCAGGAAGCGTTCGAGATCGGGCTGCACGGAGTACGGCTGCGGAACCGGGTCGCCCTGGAAGTCGACCTGTAGATCCAGGCAGCGCCGCAGCATCCGCGCCAGTTCGCTGCGCCGATACGGCTTGGTCAGCAGCGGAATGCCGTGGCCGCCCCGCCCCTGTTGTGCCGGCAACGCGCCGTCGCTGTAGCCCGAGGTGAACAGCACCCGCAGCGCCGGCCGCCCGGCCATCAGCGTATCGGCCAATTGCCGGCCGTTCATGCTGCCGGGCATCACGATGTCGGTGAACAGGAGATCGAACGCGGTGCCGCGGTTGACGATCTCTAGCGCGGCGTCGGCGTTTGCCGCGGCCAGCACCTTGTAGCCGAGGCTTTCGAGCTGGCCCGTGACGTAGTCGCGGATCGTGGGGTCGTCCTCGACGCACAGGACGGTTTCGTCGCCGCCCCTGAACGGCTGATCGTCCTCCTCGGCCGCGCGCTGCGCGGAGCCGTCTGCCTTGGGCAGATAGATCCTGAAGACGGTGCCCAGTCCCTGCTCGCTCCTGACCTCGATGCCGCCGCCGCTCTGCTTGACGAAGCCGAACACCATGCTGAGCCCGAGCCCGGTGCCCTGCCCGATCTCCTTGGTGGAGAAGAACGGATCGAAGATCTTCTCCAGATGCGACGGCGAAATTCCGGAGCCGGTATCGGCGACCTCGATCACGAGATGGTCGCCGGCGCGCTCGACGCCGTGCGCCACGGCGTCGGGAATGCCGAGCTGGATGTTGCGGGTCGCAAACGTCAGCGTGCCGCCTTCAGGCATCGCATCGCGCGCATTGATGGCGAGATTGACCAGCGCCGCGCCGAGCTGGCTGCGGTCGACAAAGGCGAGCCAGGCGCCGCGGTTGAGTTCCGTCCTGATCTCGGTCTGCGACCCCAGCGTCTGCGACAACAGCCGGACCACCTCGCCAATCAGGTCGTTGACGTCGGTCTCGGCGGGCTGCAACGGCTGCTTGCGCGCGAAGGCCAGGAGGCTCGAGGTGAGCTGAGCGCCGCGATCGGCCGCATCGCTGATCAGCTTGGCGATGGCGGCAAGCTGCGGGTTGTCCTTGACCCCGTCGGCAAGGATCTCGACCGTGCCGGTGATCACCGTCAGCATGTTGTTGAAGTCGTGCGCGATGCCGCCGGTCAACCGCCCGAGCGATTCCGTCTTCTGCGCCTGGATCAATTGCTCCTCGGCGAAGCGGCGCTGGGTGACGTCCCTGACAAAGGAGTTGATGATCCAGCCATCGCCGCGGCGCAGAGCATTGAGCGACACCTCGACCTGAAAGCGGTGACCGTCGCGATGTAAGGACGCGGTCTCGTAGCGCATGCCCATGCCGCCGCCCGCGGCCTCCTGCAGGAAGCGGGTGATGCGCTGCCGGTGCGCGACGCGAAGCTCCTCCGGAAACACCAGTTCGACGACGCGACAACCGACCGCCTCGGACCGCGTCCAGCCGGTCAACGTCTCGGCCTGCGGGCTCCAGTCGAGGATGATGCCGTCCTGGTCGGTCTGCACGAAGGCGTCGAGCGCGGTCCTGACGATGGCCTGCGCCATCTGCTCGCTTTCGACCAGCGCCTGATGCGCCTGACGCTGCGCGGTGACATCGTGCAGCACGATGACAGCGCCGCGCAGATTGCCGGCATCGTCACGCAGCGGCCGCGCGTTGACAACAAGACAGACGGCCGGCCCCGGCGGCAGGGGTTTCACGATCAGTTCGCAATCGTCTATGTCTTCGCCGCGCAGCGCACGTGCCATCGGCGTGTCCGCGATTGGCATCTCGGTCGTGCCGTCGGCATAATAGTTCTTGAAGGTGCGAACGCCGGTCAGGGTGTCGAAACCGGGCTCGACGCGGTACAGCCGCCGCGCCGCCGCGTTGACGATCACGATCATCGCGTGCTCATCGGCGACCACCACCGGATCGCGGATGCTCTCGACGGTCTTCTCCAGCAGGTGCTGCCGGCTGCCCAACTGCGCCGACAGTTCGGCAAGCGTCGCGGCGAGCTGGGCGGCCTCGTCATTGCCGGCCGGGGACGCTTGGACCTGCTGGCCGCGCGACAGCGCTTCCGCCGCCCGCACCAACTGGGCGGGCGTCCTGGACAGCGATCTCGCAATCAGCTCAGCAGTCATCAACACCACCGCAACCGCGCCGCCAGCGAGCGCCATGCCCGGCCAGGTGACGCCATGGATGAAGCCCAGTGTGAGCAGGAGTGTGACGACGGGAAGCATCATCCCGACCGCCAGACGGCCCGACAAATTCATCCCGACCAACTCATCGTGAGCAGTTGCACCGGAAAATGGAAAAGGAAACAGGAGTCGGAAAGGTATTGTCAGCGCCGGGGCAATATCGGGTGGCTTGCACCCAGTTGCTTAGCCGAGTCCGGCGCCGCAATCCGCCACTTTCGTATCCGTATTAGTACGGAGGGCAGTCGGCTCGAGGCGCGGGCCCATGGGTATGATCGGGATCCGGCTTTCCCGGCGCCCTCTGTTCGCAGAGCGGCGGAACGGAAGACAACAAGTCGGGAGTTCATGTTGCGGATGCTTGACCAGTGACGGCGAAACAAACTCAGTGTCGTCCCTGCGAACACGAAAGCAGGGACCCGACACCGCTAGTCGCGTGATGGTGGAACAACGAGTCCCGTTCGCAAGAGCCGCCGCGGCGTATGGGTCCCTGCTTTCGCAGCGACGACAGGGCCGCGTGGAGCCCCCTACGCCGCCCGGCGCCGCTCCCGCAGCGCGTCGCCGAAGGCTTCGAACAGCGCGCGATTGATCGGATTGCGCTGCGGATCGTATTCGGCGTGCCATTGCACGCCGAGCGCAAAGCCGGCGGCGTCCGCGATGCGGATCGCCTCGATCGTGCCGTCCTCGGCGATGCCCTCGATCACGACGCGCTTGCCGGGCTCGAGGATGCCCTGGCCGTGCAGCGAATTGACGCGAATGGTCTCGCGGCCGAGGATTTTCGCGAACGCGCCCCCCGGCGTTAGCGCGACGTCGTGACGGTCGGCGAACACAACGGTCGGATCGGGATGGATCTCGCCGTTCTCCAGCCGCGGCATCCGATGGTTCATGCGGCCCGGAATTTCGCGGATCTCCGGATGCAGCGAGCCGCCGAACGCGACATTCATCTCCTGCAAGCCGCGGCAGATGCCGAAGATCGGCACGCCGCGCGCGACGCAGGCCTCCGATAGCGCCAGCGCGACATCGTCGCGGTGGATGTCATAGGGCTCGTGCGCGGCACAGGGTTCGGTGTTGAAGCGGGTCGGATGAACGTTGGCGCGGGCCCCGGTCAACACGACGCCGTCGACCACGTCGAGCAAGGCGCCGACCTCGGTGATTTCGGGGCTGCCCGCGAACATCAGGGGCACGGCGCCCGACACCTCGGTAACCGCGCGAAGGTTGCGCTCTCCGACCATCTGGACCGTGAAACGATTTTCGATGCGATGGGCGTTTCCGATCACGCCGACCACGGGCCGTCTCATTATTGAAGTCTCGCGCAATGATTCTTCTAAGTTTGCGACGTTGCGGAGACGATCATGCCTTCGAGTTCCCCAGGGATCAACTACCTAGTTCTGCACAGGGGGGCTTGCAGTCCTGCACAGACTAGCTCCCCGGAGGCTCCCAATCCGGCCGGGCGCCCTCCGGTCACGCCCCGGCGCGGCGGCGCGTCAGCGGCAAACCGGCACGGTCCCGGCAGCTTGATCCCGGGCGGGATTTTCGCCAAAGACTGCTCGCAGACCGTCGCGAAGGGGGAATCACCCGTGACAGACCCGGCTGACAATCGCCTGCAGGCCCGCAACGACATGGCGTGGGCGATCGCCGTCGGCGGCATCGGCGCCGTGCTGTTCGCGGCCCTGTTGACCTTCGCCTGGCATTTTGCCGCGACCCTGTTCCTGCTGTTTTCGGGCATGCTGCTCGGCGTCGGCCTGAATGCGATGACGACCCAGCTCGGCCGGCTGACCGGGCTGCCGCATGCGTTGCGGCTTGCGGTCGTCTGCCTGGCGCTGGCCGGACTGCTGTCCGGCATCGTGTTCCTCGGCGGCACCACCATCGCGCAGCAGGCCACGGTGCTGAGCAACACGATCAAATCGCAGCTCGGCAGCGTCAAGGAGTTCCTCGAGCAGCACGGTGTCGATACCAGCTATCTCGATTTCACCAACGCGGCCGGTGAGGCGAAGCCGGAAGGCACAGCTGTGCCAACTACCACGACGACAACGACGCCGGCAGCCTCGCAGTCCCACGGCATCCCCGGCGCCGGCGCGCTGGCCTCCAGCGGCGGCGCCATCATCAGTCAGACGCTGAAAGTGTTGCTCGGCACCGTCAGCGTCGTCGGCAATTTCTTCATCGTGCTGTTCCTTGGGCTCGCCTTCGCGGCCCAGCCGAGCATCTACCGCGCCGGACTATTGTTCATCGCGCCGGCCAAATACCGCGCGCAGGCGACCGTCATCGTCGACCGCATCGGCGAGACGCTGGAGCGCTGGCTGATCGCGCAGATCATCACGATGGCCGCGGTATTCCTCGTCACCTGGATCGGGCTTGCCATCATCGGCATTCCGAGCTCGTTCATCCTCGGCATCCAGGCCGGCCTGCTCGCCTTCATCCCGACCGTCGGCGCGATCCTCGGCGGGCTGATCGTAGTGCTGGCGAGCCTTGCGACGGGGTGGATCGCGGCGCTGTCGGCCTTCATCCTGTTCCTCGGCGTCCACGCCCTGGAGAGCTACGTGCTGACCCCGATCATCCAGCGCCAAGCGCTCGACATCCCGCCGGCGACGCTGTTCGCGTTCCAGATCCTGCTCGGCGTCGTGTTCGGCATCTGGGGGCTCGCGCTGGCGCTGCCGCTGATGGCGATCGCCAAGGTGATGATCGATCACTTCAAGGCGGAGGACCAGGCGCCCGCGAAGGCAGCCTGATCTCGCCCCGGGATGACGATGATGGACTGCGCGTGCATGCTCCATCCCCGTCATTGCGAGCAATCCATCGCGCGGCATACGCGGAAGCATGGATTGCTTCGTCGCGACCGCTCCTCGCAATGACGACGGTGGCCTCAGGCGAACAGCAGCACCGTCCCCAGCACCATCAGCATCACGCCGAGCAGCATCGCGATCGGCCAGTGATGCTTCCGCTGCTCATATCGCCCCTGCGCGCGCCGTTCGGCGATCAGCGCGGTCTCGTACTCATCGGAGTCCGAGAACAGGCAGGCGAAGCCGCTGCGCGCCGAAACCGCGTCGGCTTCGAGCGACATCAGGGCTGACTGCGGGTTGCGGGTGCGGATCGACTCCATGCCCGAAAGCATGGGATCGAATGGTTAACCAGTCGTTACCGCGCTCACGCGCCGGCGTTCACCGGCTTTTGCCGCGCCGATGCCGGCAGGCCCGCAGTCTTGCGCCGCCAATTCTCCAGCGAGAGCGGCAATTCCTCTGCCGCCTCGACACGGTTGCGACCGCCGCGCTTGGCCTGATAGAGCGCGGTGTCGGCCGCGGCCAGCAGCACCTCGAGCTCGGTCCCGGCGGGTCCGCCGGCGACGCCGATGCTGACCGTGGTGTCGACCGCGCCATCCTCGCAGGTGATGTTGCTGTTCTCGAACGCCTCGCGCACGCGCTCGGCGACCAGCACGCCCTCCTCCAGCGAGCACGGCAGCAGCGCTGCGAATTCCTCACCGCCGATCCGGCCGGACAGATCGCTGATCCTGAGATTGTTGACCACCACTGCGGAGAACAGTTTCAGGATCTCGTCGCCTGCGGGATGACCGAAGCGGTCGTTGATCGACTTGAAGTGATCGATGTCGAAGATCATCACCGTGACCGGCCGGCCGCCGTCGGCTTCGCGCTCGATCACGCGCACGCAGGCTTCGGAGAAGCCGCGGCGGTTGAGCATGCCGCTCAGGGGATCGATCGAGGCAGCGGTCTTGTGCACGGCCACCGCGCGGTCCGACACCATCATGAAGATCACGAACACCGTGCCGATCGCGTACAGCACGAGCTCGATCGAGAACAGCGTGACCCAGAAGCTGCTGACGAAGTTCTGGCCGTTCAGCCGCATGAGGTCGCCGACCAGGATCGGGAGCATCAGGACACAGCCATGTGCGACCGGGATGGCAATCGCAATCCAGCGCCGTTGCATCGCACGGCGGCGCTCGCTCCAGAGCTCGGAGGCGGTCAGCGCGGCGTAGATCGCGACGATCCCGGCGCCGATCGTCAGGCGCATCGCCGGATCCGTCGCCGTCGTCATGGCGCCAATCCACGCGATCGGGCCAAGCACGAGGCCCGGCAGGTTCGCCTTGCGGCCATGGAAAATCCGCGCGGCATTCCAGACCATGCCGCAGGCAGCGAAGCCGATCGCATTGAGGCCCAGCATGACCATGGGATCGAGCGTCGAGCTGCCGACCGTCCAGAGCGCGACCGAGGCCGCGCCGAGCAGATAGGCGGTGCCCCACCATTTCAGCGCGGGAATTTTCTCCTGCCTGCCAAACAGCCAGAGCATGGCGCCGAGCATGCCCGCGACCATGGTGGCGAACAGATAAAGCGTCGATGGATCGAACGACATAAGTCACCCCAGCCCGGTGTGATGCAACGTCCGCAGGCGCAATTAATACGGTGATGCAGCGCCAGTGCGAGACCGCACGCTAGAAGGCCCGAGTTCCAATTTCGTTTGCACGCACACGCAAGTTTTCATGAAAAACTGCGCTAATTCGCGTCGAAGCTCGCACCGTTGGGCGCAGCAAAAAGGGCGCCTCGCGGCGCCCTTTGCAACTCGATGCACGCGGCAATTGCCGCGAATTTTAGAACTCGAATTAGCGCTTCGAGAACTGGAAGGACTTGCGGGCCTTGGCCTTGCCGTACTTCTTACGCTCGACCGAGCGGCTGTCGCGGGTCAGGAAGCCGCCCTTCTTGAGGACGCCGCGCAGCTCGGGCTCGAAGTTGGTCAGCGCCTTCGAGATGCCGTGACGAACCGCACCGGCCTGGCCGGAGAGACCGCCGCCGGCGACGGTGCAGATCACATCGTACTGGCCGTTACGGGCGGCCGCGACCAGCGGCTGCTGGATCATCATGCGCAGCACCGGGCGGGCGAAGTAGACTTCGAACTCGCGGGTGTTGACCGAGATCTTGCCGGAGCCCGGCTTGACCCAGACGCGGGCGACCGCGTCCTTGCGCTTGCCGGTGGCGTAGGCACGGTTGTACTTGTCGACCTTCTTGACGTACTTCGGCGCGTCGGGCGCGGCCGGCTTGACCTGCGAGAGCTGGTCGAGGGACTGCAACGTATCGGACATTATGCGGCCCTCGTGTTCTTGCGGTTCAGGGAAGCGATATCGACCTTCTCGGGGCTCTGGGCTTCATGCGGATGCTCGGCACCCGGATAGACGCGCAGATTGCCCATCTGCATACGGCCGAGCGGACCGCGCGGGATCATGCGCTCGATCGCCTTCTCGACGACGCGCTCGGGGAAGCGACCCTCGAGGATCTGCTTCGCGGTGCGCTCCTTGATGCCACCGATGAAGCCGGTGTGCTTGTAGTAGGTCTTCTGGTCGCGCTTGCGGCCGGTCAGCACCACATGCGCGGCGTTGACGATGATGACGTTGTCGCCGCAATCGACATGCGGGGTGTAGGTGGGCAGGTGTTTGCCGCGCAGGCGCATCGCGACGAGGGTGGCGAGACGACCGACCACCAGACCCTTGGCGTCGATCACGACCCACTTCTTCGTCACTTCGGCGGGCTTGGCCGAGAACGTGCTCATGTGTGAAATCCGTGAAAAAGAAATCGGCGCCGTATGCGCCGAACTGGCGGCTTTCTAGAGAAGCCGCGGGCGCGCGTCAACGTCGACGCACCGAAATTACATCAGCAAAAACAGCAGCTTACAAATATGGTGCAATAATACCGCGAAAAAGCCTATTGATTTGGAATGGAATAGGTCGCCGTGACATGGGCGATCGGGTCCGGAGAGGTGCCGGACAGCAGGTTCACCTCGCCAACCGCAAGCCGCTTGCCGAGCTTGAGCAGCTTGGCCACCGCGAGCACGTCCTGCCCCGGCTGGCCCTTGCGCAGGAAGTTGATGTTGAGATTGGTGGTGACGGCAAGGCCGATCGGCCCGATCGCCGACAGCAGCACCACGTACATGGCGAAATCCGCGAGTCCCATCAGGGTCGGTCCCGACACCGTGCCGCCCGGCCGCAGCATGCGCTCGCTGAAAGCCTGGCGCAGCAGGGCCGTCTCACCGTCGGCGCTTTCGATCCTGATGTCGTCGTAGGTGAACGCCTGCGGAAATTCCCTGCGCAGGAACTCCTCCAGCTCAGCCACGCTCATTTTCGCAATCGCCATGCGATCCCTGCCCTCGCTTCAGTCTGCCTGTTACATTAAATTGTCACAGACACGATAGAGGAATTTCGTCATGTCCGCCCAGGCCGCCCGCGCGGAAGCGCCGCAACATCAGCCGATCCTGCTGCGCGAGAGCGTTGGCAGTATCGCGCTACTGACGCTCAATCGCCCCGCGGCGCGCAACAGCCTTTCCGAAGGGCTGATCGGCGAGCTGCACGCTGCGCTGAACGATATCGGCGGCGACAGGAGCATCCGTGCCGTCGTGCTCGCCGCCAATGGCCCGGCGTTCTGCGCCGGCCATGACCTCAAGGAGCTCACCGCGCGCCGTACCGACGCCGACCGCGGCCGCGCCTATTTTGCTGAGATCATGAACGCCTGCAGCGCGATGATGCAGGCGATCGTGCATTTGCCGAAGCCGGTGGTCGCCTCCGTCCAGGGTATCGCGACCGCAGCCGGTTGCCAGCTCGTCGCAAGCTGCGACCTCGCGGTCGCCTCCGACGCGGCAGCGTTTGCGACGCCGGGCGTCGACATCGGGCTGTTCTGCTCGACGCCGATGGTGGCGCTTTCGCGCAACGTTTCGCGCAAGCAGGCGATGGAGATGCTGCTGACCGGTGAGCCGGTCTCCGCGGCAACGGCGCAGAGCATCGGCCTCGTCAACCGCGTGGTATCAGCAGGCACCGAGCGCGATGCCGCGATCGCGCTGGCCGAGAAAGTCGCGCTGAAATCGGCCTACACCGTCAAGCTCGGCAAGGAGGCATTCTATCGTCAGGCCGAGATGAACCTCGCGGACGCCTATCGCTTCGCTGCTGAGGTGATGACCGAAAACATGATGGCGCGCGACGCCGAGGAAGGCATCGGCGCCTTCATCGAGAAGCGCGATCCGAAGTGGCAGGATAGATGACTTCCGTCATTGCGAGCGAAGCGAAGCAATCCATCGCGCCACAAAGTATGGATTGCTTCGTCGCTTCTCTCCTCGCGATGACGCAACTGAAATAGATGAGCAATGAATCACGACGCCTACGACGACAATTACATCCGCAGCATCCTGAACAACGTCAAATCGATCGCGATGGTCGGTGCCTCGCCGGTCAATGTGCGACCGAGCTATTTCGCCTTCAAATATCTGGCGCAGCGCGGCTACGACATGATCCCGGTCAACCCCGGCCATGTCGGTAAGGAGCTGATGGGCAAGCCGTTCGTCGCCTCGCTCGCCGACATCGGCCGCCCCATCGACATGATCGACATCTTCCGCAATTCGAGCCACATCATGCCCGTCGTCGAGGAGGCACTGAAACTGTCGCCGCCGCCGAAGGTGATCTGGATGCAGCTTGGCGCACGCGACGATGCCGCGGCCGAGAAGGCGGAAGCGGCGGGCCTCAAGGTGGTGATGAACCGCTGCCCCAAGATCGAGTATGGCCGGCTGTCGTCGGAGATCTCCTGGATGGGCGTCAACTCGCGCACCCTGAGCTCCAAGCGCGCGCCGATCCCGACCCAGGGCATGCGGCTGTCGCTCAACCGCACGAGCTTCGGCGGCGGCCAGACTGCGGCATCCGACCGCGCTGCGAAAAACAAAACCGAGACGACCTGACGTTTCGGCGGAATAATCGTCGCGATCATCCGTACAGGCAGCATGCCCGTTTCAAACCGTGGCGTGCGCGCCAACTCGCTTGACGCCGGGCGCTACCGCCATCAGCATGCCGCGCGTTTCGACCAGGCCACAACAGGATCCAAAGAATGACCGATCGCCTTCCGGGATTTTCCACCCTCGCCGTGCACGCCGGCGCACAGCCTGATCCCACCACCGGCGCGCGGGCGACGCCGATCTACCAGACCACGTCATTCGTCTTCAACGATGCCGACCACGCCGCGTCACTGTTCGGCCTGCAGGCGTTCGGCAACATCTATACCCGCATCGGCAACCCGACCAACGCCGTGCTAGAGGAGCGCGTCGCAGCGCTCGAAGGCGGCACCGCGGCCCTCGCTGTCGCCTCCGGTCACGCGGCGCAGCTCGTCGTGCTGCAGCAGCTGTTGAAGCCCGGCGACGAGATCATTGCGGCGCGCAAGCTCTATGGCGGCTCGATCAACCAGTTCACCCACGCCTTCAAGGCGTTCGGCTGGAACGTGGCCTGGGCCGATCCCGACGAGATCGAAAGTTTTGAGCGCGCGGTGACGCCGCACACCAAGGCGATCTTCATCGAGTCGATCGCCAATCCCGCCGGCAGCATCACCGACATCGAGGCGATCGCCGCCGTTGCGCGCAAGGCCGGCGTGCCGCTGATCGTCGACAACACGCTGGCCTCGCCCTACCTGATCAAGCCGATCGACCACGGTGCCGACATCGTCGTGCACTCGCTGACCAAGTTCCTCGGCGGTCACGGCAACTCGCTCGGCGGCATCATCGTCGACGCCGGCACCTTCGACTGGTCGAAGGACAACAAATATCCGATGCTGAGCGAGCCGCGCCCCGAATATCACGGCATCCGGATCCAGGAGACGTTCGGCAATTTCGCCTTCGCGATCGCCTGCCGCGTGCTCGGCCTGCGCGACCTTGGCCCCGCGCTGTCGCCGTTCAACGCCTTCATGATCCTGACCGGCATCGAGACGCTGCCGCTGCGCATGCAGAAGCACTGCGACAACGCCAAGGCGGTGGCGGAATTCCTCTCCACCCATCCGGCCGTGTCCGCGGTGAACTATGCCGGCCTGCCCGGCGACAGATACAACGCCCTGCAGCGCAAATACGCGCCGAGGGGCGCCGGCGCGGTGTTCACCTTCAGCCTCAAGGGCGGCTACGACGCGGGCGTCAACCTGGTGTCGAATCTGAGGCTGTTCTCGCATCTCGCCAATGTCGGCGACACCCGCTCACTGGTGATCCACCCGGCCTCCACCACCCACAGCCAGCTCGACGACGCCGCCAAGGTGAAGTCGGGCGCGGCGCCCGAGGTGGTGCGGCTCTCGATCGGCATCGAGGACAAGGAAGACCTGATCGCCGACCTCGACCAGGCCCTGCGCGCCTGATCCGCGCGCGTTCCGGAGCGGTGCCCTGCATCCGCTCCGGATGCTCTCCCAACGCGGCAGACCCGCCCGTTAACGCTTAATTCCGACGGGTCTCTCGTTAACGTTCAATCCGGCTTAAAGTGGCAGTGATAGGCTCCGGATGATTCGGGAGACCATTGATGCTGCGCTCGATATTGCCGCTCGCGATCGCACTGTTTGCGATGTCGCCTGCTGATGCTGCCGACGGCCCCGTCCCTCCGAAGAGCGCCACCGTGAAGGCTGCGCGCCAGCTGCCGGCGGGCCTGCCGCGCCGGCACTACGCCTACCGCACGTCAATCACAGGGCCGACCTATGTGCGGCGCGGCCGCCAGCTTGTGGTCGTCGAGCCCAAGGTGATCCCGCTGAATTCAGAGCCGTACATCGTGTTCCCGCCTGGCGAACCGCTTCTGCCCGGATCGGCGGCGCTGCCGGGCTATTACGGCGACCACCGCTCCTACAGCTATCTCGGCCCATACTACGGCGGCGCCTATGTGACCTATTGGGACCGCCTGCCCTACGCCTGCGGCGTCTACGGCTACTGCTAGCCCGGAACGAACGCGTGGCCAGATCGCCGCAGAAATCCAGCGCACCGGCTTCGGGCAATGCCGTCACCGCCGACCTCGTCGCGGTGCTGGTCGCCGTCACCGACGGCACGCCCAAGATCATGACCATCGCCGGCGGCTCCGCGCTGCCGAGCGGCCCGTTCGAGTTCACCCATCGCTCGCTGCAGACTGCGCTGCGGGCCTGGGTCGAGGCGCAGACCGGCCACCCGCTCGGCTATGTCGAGCAGCTCTACACCTTCGCCGATCGCGGCCGGTCCGGCGACGCCAAGTCGCCACACAGCGTCTCGATCAGCTATCTCGGCCTGACCCGCGAGGACAAGGTCGGTGAAAGTTTCGAGGCGCATTGGTCCGGTTGGTACGACTACTTCCCCTGGGAGGATCATCGCGCCGGTGCGCCGGGCTTCACTGCCAAGTCGATCGCGCCGAAACTGAAAGCGTGGGCGAAGGCAGCGTCGTCACCGACGCTGCAGCGCGAGCGCTGGCAGCGCTGCGCGATCACCTTCGGCCTCGACGATCGCGACTGGAACGAAGAACTCGTGTTGCAGCGCTATGAGCTGCTCTGGGAGGCGTCGCTGATCCCGGAAGCCGCGCGCGTGCACGGCCGCGAGGTGCCGGGCGTACCTGGCAAACCGATGACGGCCGATCATCGCCGCATCCTCGCGACCGGGATCGCGCGGCTGCGCGCCAAGATCAAATACCGTCCGGTGGTATTCGAGCTGATGCCGGCCGAGTTCACCCTGCTGCAACTGCAACGCAGTGTTGAGGCGCTCGCAGGCCGGCTGGTCCACAAGCAGAACTTCCGCCGGCTCATCGAGCAGCAGGAACTCGTTGAAGAGACTGGCGCAATGGCCGCCGATACCGTCGGACGGCCGGCCAAGCTGTTCCGCTTCCGCCATGCCGTATTGGCCGAACGGGCCGTCGCCGGCACCAAGCTTCCGCTTTCGCGCACTTGACACGCCTTATGCTCAGGATAAGTATAAGCCATCTTATGCTCACGGAGAGTATAAATGGCCTTGCTCGATACCGATCTGCTCACCCGCACCGCGCCGCTCTATGAGCGCGTCAAACGCGTCATCCCGCCATTCGAATGGGCGACCTTCGCCGAGGACGTCGACGCGATCCTGGAGCTGAAACGCCGCCGCAATGCGGTGGTGCTCGCGCACAATTATCAGACGCCGGAGATCTTCCACGGCGTCGCCGATATCGTCGGCGACAGCCTCCTGCTCGCGCGCGAAGCGACCAAGGTCGACGCCGATGTCATCGTGCTCGCGGGCGTGCACTTCATGGCCGAGACGGCGAAGCTGCTCAATCCAGCCAAGACCGTGCTGATCCCCGATCTCAAGGCAGGCTGCTCGCTGGCGGATTCCATCACGGCCGAGGACGTGCGGCTGATGCGCGCGCGCTATCCGGATGCACCTGTGGTCGCCTATGTCAACACGTCGACCGCAGTGAAAGCGGAGTCCGACATCTGCTGCACCTCGGGCAATGCGCTCAAGGTGGTGGAGTCACTCGACGCCGAGCGCGTCATCATGCTGCCGGACGAATATCTGGCGCAGAACATCGCCAAGCAGAGCAGCAAGAAGATCATCGCCTGGAAAGGCCATTGCGAGGTGCACGAGCTGTTCACCGCCGATGACGTGCGCCAGCTGCGCGAGAATTATCCCGACGTCACCGTCCTGGCGCATCCGGAATGCCCGCCCGACGTCGTCGCCGAAGCGGACTTCGCAGGTTCGACCGCAGCGATGCAGTCCTTCGTCGAGACCAAGCGTCCGCCGCGCGTCGTGCTGCTGACCGAATGCTCGATGAGCGACAACATCGCGGCGCGGAATCCCGATGTCGACTTCGTCCGTCCCTGCAATCTCTGCCCGCACATGAAGCGGATCACGCTGAAGAACATCCGCCACGCGCTGGAGACCAACCAGCACGAGGTCACGATCGATCCCGCGATCGCCGAGCGCGCGCGCCGCAGCGTTGCAAGGATGCTGGCGATATGAGCATCGATCTCTCCGATCTCCACGGCCGCCCTGTGATCATCGGCGGCGGCGCCGCGGGGCTGATGACCGCGCTGCAACTCGCGCCCGAGCCGGTCGTCCTGCTGTCGAAATCGCCGCTCGGTGCCGAAGCCTCCAGCATGTGGGCGCAAGGCGGCCTCGCCGCGCCGGTCGGCGCCGATGACAGCCCTGCCCTGCATCTCGCCGATACGCTCGCGGCCGGCGCCGGCCTTTGCGACGCGGCGGCAGCATCCCGGATCGTCCACGCCGCGCCGGCCGCCGTGGAGCACCTGGCCGAGCTCGGCGTCGCCTTCGACCGCCGCGCCGACGGCAGCTGGCGCCTCGGGCTCGAGGCCGCGCATGGCCGCAACCGCATCGTGCACGCCACCGGCGACGGCACCGGCCGCGAGATCATGCGCGCGCTGATCGCCGCGGTGCGTCAGACGCCGTCGATCACCTTGCTCGAGGGCGTCGAGGCGCGCCGGCTGCTGGTCGAGGACAATGCAGTCAGGGGCGTGCTCGCGGCGAGCGACCGCGGCGCGCTGACGATCGCGACCAACCGCGTGGTGATCGCAACCGGCGGCATCGGCGGGCTGTTCGCCGACAGCACCAACCCAGGCGGCTGTTTCGGCCAGGGGCTCGCGCTCGCCGCGCATGCCGGCGCAAACCTATCGGACATCGAATTCGTCCAGTTTCATCCGACCGCCTTCGACGGGCCATCGCGGCCGATGCCGCTATTAACCGAGGCAATCCGCGGCGACGGCGCGATCCTGATCGACGAAACCGGGCAGCGCTTCATGGCCGGTCAACCCGGCGCCGAGCTTGCGCCGCGCGACATCGTCGCGCGCGCCGTCTGGCGCCACCGCACCGCGGGGCATCGCACCTTCCTCGACGCGCGCCAGCATCCGGGCGCGGATTTCGCCGAGCGCTATCCGGTGATCTCTGCGTTCTGCAAGATGGCCGGCATCGATCCCGCCCATGATCCGATCCCGATCCGGCCGGCGGTTCACTACCACATGGGCGGCATCGCGGTTGACGGCTTTGGCCGCAGCACGGTGCAGGGCCTGTGGGCCTGCGGCGAGGCCGCGCGCACTGGGTTGCACGGCGCCAACCGGCTCGCCAGCAATTCGTTGATGGAGGCGATCGTCTGCGCGCGCTGGGTCGCCGAGAGCATCGAAAGCGTCAGCGCAGGCCCACGCGCGATGCTGCGCGACGAGACGACGCCGCCGGCCTCCGATCCCTCCGCGGTGCGGCCGATCCTCAGCCAGGGGCTCGGCGTGCTGCGCGGCCGCGACGGCATCGCACGCGCAATCCGGAGCCTCTATCCGCTCGCGCGCAACCACGGTGCAGCGTCCGACCCGGCACTGGTCGGCTTGATGATCGCCGTCGCGGCAATCAGGCGCGAGGAAAGCCGGGGCGGCCATTTCCGCACCGATTTCCCGCAAACCGCTTTGTCGGCAGCCCCATCGTCCCTCGCCCGTGCCGAGGCGCTCGCCGCCGCGCGCGACATCGTTGAATCCGAGCTTTCAGCCAGGAGTGCCCTGTCATGACCCTCAATCCCCTGTTGCCGCTGCTGTACGAGCCGATCGTGCAGACCGCCCTGCGCGAGGATCTCGGCCGCGCCGGCGACATCACGGCAGACGCGATCGTCCCGGCGAGCCAGCAATCGCGGCTCGTGATGCGGGCGCGGCAGCCCGGCGTGATCGCCGGACTCGACGTCGCGCGGTCAGCCTTCCAGACGGTGTCGCCTTCCGTCGAGCTGCGCGCCGAACGGCCCGACGGCAGCGCGGTCGAGCCCGACCAGGTGATCGCGATCATCGACGGCCCGGCCCGCAGCCTGCTCACCGCGGAGCGCACCGCGCTGAATTTCCTCTGCCATCTCAGCGGCGTCGCCACCGCGACCGCCACGCTGGTCAAGGCCGTCGCGGGCACGCGCGCGCAGATCGTCTGCACCCGCAAGACCACGCCGGGACTGCGGGCGCTGGAGAAATATGCGGTGCGCGCCGGCGGCGGCGGCAATCACCGCTTCGGGCTCGACGATGCCGTGCTGATCAAGGACAACCACATCGCGCTCGCCGGCGGCATCCGCACCGCGATCGAGCGCGCCAAGGCCAATACCGGTCATCTGGTCAAGATCGAGGTCGAGGTCGACACGCTGTCGCAGCTCGAGGAAGCGCTGGCGCTCGGCGTCGACGCGGTGCTGCTCGACAACATGACGACCGAGCAGCTCGGCCAAGCGGTTCAGATGGCGCGCGGCAAGGCGATTACCGAAGCCTCCGGCCGCATCACGGCTGCGACCGCCGCGGCGATTGCCGCCACCGGCGTCGACCTGATCTCGGTCGGCTGGGTGACCCACAGCTCGGCCACGCTCGATATCGGGCTCGACTATCTGTCCTGATCGATCAACCGGGTCGATACATCAACCGGGCTGGCCGGCCGGAACGAGGTTCGGCTTGCCCTGTTCGATGCGCCGCTTCGCGAAGCGCTCAGCCTGCAGCACCGCGAGTGTCAGCACGACGATCGCGACCGCCTGGTGCGTCAGCGCCAGATCGATCGGCACCTGATGCAGCAGCGTCAGGATGCCGAGCGTCGCCTGCAACGTGATCGCCGCAACCAGCCACCAGGCGCCCGCGATCACGCCACCGCCGGCGCGCGTGCGCACGGCATCGATCGCATGCGCGATCGCCAGCGCAAACAAGAGATACGCGGTCATGCGATGCTCGAACTGCACCGTCAGCGTGTTGTCGAACAGGTTGCGCCACCACGGCGTCTCGAACCAGAGACGGTCGGCCGACGGGATGAAGCCGCCATCGATGTCGGGCCAGGTGTTGTAAACCCTGCCCGCGCGCAGGCCGGCGACCAGTGCTCCGAAATAGAGCTGGACGAAGGTGAGCACGAGCAGCACCGCGCTGGTGATCTTCAGCCTGAGCGGTGCGATCACCATTGGGCGGTCCGTCAGCCGCCGCAGCGTCCAGACGATCGCTGCGAAGATCAGAAGCGCCAGCACCAGATGCGTCGCCAGCCGATACTGCGACACCTCGACACGCTCCGAGAGGCCGGACGCCACCATCCACCAGCCGACGCCGCCCTGCAGCGCGCCGAGGCCGAAGATCACCCAGAGCCGCCGGCCAAGCTCGCCGCTGACAGCGCCGCGCCACAGGAAATACAGGAACGGCAGCAGATAGGCGGCGCCGATCACCCGGCCGAGCAGCCGGTGGCTCCACTCCCACCAGAAGATCGTCTTGAACTCGGCGAGCGTCATCCCGGCGTTGAGCTCGCGATATTGCGGAATCTTCCGGTAGCCCTCGAAGGCCTGGGTCCACTGCGCCTCGGTCAGCGGCGGCAGCGCACCGGTCACCGGCTTCCATTCGACGATCGACAGGCCAGATTCTGTCAGCCGCGTGGCGCCGCCAACGAGGACCATCAGCGCGATCAGGGCGGCGACCGCGACAAGCCATACCCTGACGGCGCGGAGCTGCGATGTCTTTGCGGAAATACCGGCCATTTCGCCCTGACTTGATTGGATTTTCGAGCCCCTTATAGTCCGGCGCGCCCGCGGCGCAAGCGCCGCTGAAGACGCTCTGGATCACGAGTTACACATACAAGCCATGGCCATACGCACCCGCAAACTGCTCGGAACCATCTTCCTGCTCATCCTGGTCGTGGTGTGGTCGCTGCTCGGCATGACGGTCGCCCAGACGCCGTGGCTTGCCAATTCCGGCCTGCTGCAGGCGATCTTCTACGTCGTCGCCGGCCTCGGCTGGGTGCTGCCGGCGATGCCGATCGTCGCTTGGATGTCGCGGCCCGACCGCGTCTAGGATCCGGAAAAGTGCGAAGCGGTTTTCCGAAAGATTATGCTCCGACAGAAAACCTAAAGCGCGATCTCATCGCGCGTTAGATCCCGCTTTAGATCCCGCTTTGGTCGCGCGCGTGGCGCGTCGGCCGAACCGGCGCGAACATCACGCCCGACAGCAGCACCCGCATGATCCGCAGCGAGCGCACGCGGCCGTCCCACGCGATCCGGGGCAGCGCATAGAGGTTGGTGCGTCCCTGTGCCTCGACAATGCCGGAGATGGTCGACACCGCGCTGGCAAAGCCAGCCTCCTCCGCCATTACGACATGCGGACGGGCGAACGCGTCGCGGTCCCCGAAGGGATAGGCGAAATGCTTGACCGGCCGCCGCAGCGCGCTCTCGGCCACCGCCTTTCCCATCGCCATCTCGCGCTGCGCGTCGGCATCCCTGAGGCTCGACAGGACGGAATAGTTCACCGTGGCGCTGCCGAACGTCACGTTCGGATCCGCGGCAAGCTTCGCCAGATCCTGCCAGTCGAGCGACGCGCTGCGTGACAATTGCGCAGCGTCGGCCGAATAGCGCCGCGCGAGATCGTTCACCGCATAGGACAGATCAGGCGGCGACAGCTTGCGCAGCCAGCCGGACAGAAAATCGAACAGCTCGTATTTGTCCGACAGGGCCGAGACCACGAAATGCCTTTCCCGGCCGTCGATGACAAGGCTGATGCGGCCCTCGCGCGCGATGATGTCCTCGAGCACCAGCCACCACGCCGCACCCACGCCGTCCGGAAGAGCGGTCGGCAGATAGAGCGTGAACGGGACGCCATGCCTGGCGAGCACGGGATAGGCATGCGTGACGATGTCCTTGCTGGCACCGTCGAAGCTGAGGCAGGCAAAGCGGCGGCGCTGCGGCATGGTCACCGCGCGGCGGCAGGCCTCGTCGATCCCGACGATGTCGTACTTCCAGCGCTTCAGCCCGCGGATCGTGCGATCAAGGAAGGCCGGCGTGATCTCCTGGGATTTCAGCGGTTGGAAGCGGCCACGCTGGGTGGGACGGACGCGCGCGAAGCGCAAGATCACTCCGGCGCCGCCGGCCTCGCGTTCCCGCAACCTGAAGGCACCACTGAAATAGGCGAGTTCGGCCCGAGCCCGCCGCAAAATCCGATTGTCCGGCGCCAAGATCCGCTACCCGTCCTTGCCCGTCCGGCGGTTCCCACACGCCGCCAAGCACATCCCGAGGGCATTGTTATTACTCTTTGTTGACATTTCCCTGCGAAGGTCGGCCGCAGCCGAGACCTGTAAATTAATACCTTAAAAAATTTAGGTTCCGAGATGACCATGGCGGCGGCAATTGAAGGCCAGACGGCTGGCGCGCGAACATGGCCGAACGCAATCCGCGTCGCCGGCGTCGACATCTTTCACGACCTCACTGCGGCCGAGGCAACCTGGCGCAGTCTCGAGACACCGCAACACAGCTACACGCCCTATCAGCGCTTCGACTTCCTTGCCTCCTGGCAACGCCAGGTCGGCGAGCGCGAAGGTCTGCGGCCCTTCATCGTCGTGGCCCATGACAGCGAACGCCGTCCGTTGCTGCTGTTGCCGCTCGCCGTCGAGCAGCGCCTGGGCGCCAATTGCGCAAGCTTCATGGGCGGCAAGCACGCGACCTTCAACATGGCGCTGTACGACCGCGACTTCGCCGCCAACGCGACCGAAACCGACATCACGGCCCTGATCGGCTCGATCGCCGAGCGGTCCCGCGTCGACGCGCTCATGCTGTGTCAGCAGCCGCTGCGCTGGCAGGAGCAGCCCAATCCGATGGTGTTGCTGCCGCATCAGGCTTCGGTGAACGACTGCCCGCTGCTGGTCATCGAGCCCGGCGCGGCACCGGCTTCGCTGATCAGCAATTCGTTCCGCCGCCGCCTCAAGGGCAAGGAGCGCAAGCTGCAGGCGCTGCCGGGCTACCGCTATCATGTCGCTGATAACAGCGCCGACGTCTGCCGCCTGCTCGACTGGTTCTTCGGCGTCAAGCCGCAGCGCATGGCGGAGCAGAAGCTGCCCAACGTGTTCGCCGAGCCGGGCATCGAGCAGTTCATCCGCACCGCCTGCCTCGCGCCGCGCGCCGACGGCAAGGGCTATGCGATCGACATCCACGCGCTGGAGTGCGACGAGGAAGTGATCGCGATCTTCGCCGGCGTGTCCGACGGTCATCGCTTCTCGATGATGTTCAACACCTACACGATGTCGGCCAATTCCAAGTTCAGCCCCGGCCTGATCCTGATGCGCGACATCATCGATCGCCATGCCGGCCTGAACTATCGCGCCCTCGACCTCGGCATCGGCTCGGACGAGTACAAGCGGCTGTTCTGCAAGGACGACGAAGCGATCGTCGACAGCTTTATTCCGCTCAGCCTGCGCGGCAAGCCGGCGGCCACCGCGCTGTCGGCCATCAGCCGCGCCAAGCGCGCCGTGAAGCAAAATCCCGCGCTGTTCGAGATCGCACAGAACCTGCGCAGCATGTTCCGCTGAGCACGACCGCGGGCGACGCTACGCGGACGAGCTATCCGGCGCCGCGCGGCCGCTCGCGACGCCAAGCCGCATCATCGCATCGAACACCAGCGTCGCGGCAGGCGACAATGCTCGCTTGCGCAGCTTGATCAGCCCGTAGCTCTCGAGCATCAGCTGGTCGCGGATGCGAAGCATCTTGAAGCGCTGCGGATCGAGCAGATCGAAGATCAAGAGCGGCACCGGCACGATCGCATCGATGCCCGCCGCAATTCCAATCGACGCGAAGAACGACTCGGTGTTGATGATGCGCTGGGGCGGCGCAATGCCTCGGCTGTAGAACAGCCGCTCCAGCCCCTGGCGCATGAAGGATTCCCGCGGCTGGATGATCCATTGCAGGTCGACCGTATCTTCGAGACTGACACTGTCGAGACCGGCCAGCGGATGCTCGGCACGAACCAGCAAGCCGGCCTGCTCGGCGCCGATCTCGTGATAGTCGAACTGTCCGGAATCGACGCCGGCCGGAATTCGCGCCACGACGAAGTCGAGCTCAAGCGCTAGAAGACGCGCAACGAGCGGCGGACTGGTGCTGACGTCGAGCGAAATGTTCACCCGGTGCAGTTTCTCGCCAAGGTACTGCATGACGTCGACGACGAGGTCGATGCTGGGCTTGGCGACCGTCCCGACCGACACCGTACCGAGCTCGCCGGACCTGTAGCCGGCGAACTCATTGGTGACCCGGTCAAGGTCCGCGAGCACACTCCGGCCGCCACGGATCAGAATCGAGCCATAGGCGGTCGGCTCGACGCCGCGCGCCGTCCGCTCGAACAGCGGAACCCGCGCCACGGCCTCGATCTCGGCCAGCATCTTCGATGCCGCCGATTGGGTAATATTCAGCCGCTCGGCCGCCAGCTGCAGCTTGCGCTCGCTGTCGAGCGCCACCAGCAGGCGCAACTGGCGCAATTTCAGATTATTGATCACGGCCCGCTACCATCCTGCCCGGCCAGAGCCTGTTCCGTTCCGACTACTCGGAACGGGGCTCCAGATACTGTTTTGACGCGTTTTCCTTAAGCGAACCGGTTTCCACTTCGCTGAAAACGCTCTGGGTTCCCGCGCTTATACCGCGGTGCATCATGACAGTTTCGCCGTGGCTCCATTCCCAAATGCCATTAGTCACGCGGCCGTTGATTACACAACAATGAATGCAAGGATTGCAAGGCGACTTACAAGGCGACTTGCAAGGGCAAGGCAACGGACCGCTGCGGGTGCACCAGACGTCACCCCGGACAGCGCAGTCAGCGTTTGCCGAATCGAAAACGGAAAGGGATGGGAACGATGAGCGACGATGTCGAGAAGCGCGCGGTCGGAAAGATGATGCGACGGCTGATTCCGTTCCTCATCCTGTGTTACTTCGTGGCCTATCTCGATCGCGTCAATGTCGGCTTCGCCAAGCTGCACATGAACACGGCGCTCGGCCTCAGCGAGGCCGCCTACGGGCTCGGTGCCGGCCTGTTCTTCGTCGGCTACTTCTTCTTCGAAGTCCCCTCCAACATCCTGCTGGAGCGGTTCGGCGCGCGGCGCTGGATCGCCCGCATCATGATCAGCTGGGGCATCGTCTCGGCGGCATTCGCGTTCATCCCGCAGATGTCGGCGGCGAGCGGCCTCTCGAGCGAGTGGATCTTCTACTTCCTTCGCCTGCTGCTCGGCGCCTGCGAGGCCGGCTTCTTCCCCGGCATCATCTTCTATCTGACGCTCTGGTTCCCGACGATCTATCGCGCCCGCGTCATCAGCCTGTTCATGCTGGCGATCCCGATCTCGAGCATTATCGGGGCGCCGATCTCGGGCCTGCTGCTCAACCTGTCGGGCGCCGGCCTGACCGGGTGGCAATGGCTGTTCATCTGCGAAGCGCTGCCGTCGGTCCTGGTCGGCTTCGCCGTGCTGGCCATGCTGCCCGACTTCCCGCGTCAGGCGAGCTGGTTGCAGCCCGACGAGATCAAGTGGGTGCAGACCACCCTCGAGATCGAGCGGCAGAAGAAGGAAGCCGTGGAGCACATCTCGGTCATGCAGTCGCTCACCGATTCGCGCGTCCTCGCCTGCGCCCTCGTCTATTTCTGCCTCAACGCCGCCAGCTACGGCGTCGCGTTCTTCCTGCCCACCATCATCAAGGCCTTTGGCGTCACAGACACCCAGACCGGCCTGATCGCAGCCCTGCCCTTCGTGTTCGGCGCGGTCGGCATGGTGCTGCTCGGCCGGCATTCCGACAAGACCGGCGAGCGGCGCTACCACGTCGCCGGCGCGCTGGTGCTCGCAGCCGTCGGCATCGGGCTGGCCGGCCTCGTCTCAAGTCCGGTGCTGATCGTCGGCCTGCTCTGCCTCGCGCAGATCGGGGTTTCGGCGGTGCCGCCGATGTTCTGGCCGATGCCGGCCAGCATCCTGAACGGCGCTTCGGCCGCAGCAGGCATCGCGGCGATCAACTCGCTCGGCAATCTTTCGGGCTTCGCAGGCCCGTTCGCCATGGGCTACCTGAAGGACCTGACCGGCGGCTTCACCGCAGGTCTGCTGCTGCTCGCGGTGGTCGGCTTGATCGGCGCCCTCGTCACGATCCGGCTGCGGATCGATCCGGTGCTGGAGCGAGCCGCACGCGAGCCGATGCTGGCGCATTGAAGCGTCACCTGGAAAGGCGTGCAGCGGCTTTCCGAAACGAAAGCGCGATGACGATCAATCTGATCTCATCGCGCTTTTGATATCTGGTTCAGGCCGCGACAACCCGCGGGCTCGTCACAGCCGCTTCCGATGGCGAGCAGGGTTTGCTCAGCATCGTCACTTCGGAGAAGCCGACGGCCCTGAGCTGATCGACCATCGAGCGGCGGGCATCCTGCGCCATTCCGGCATCCGGCACGACGATGGCCTGCGCCTTCGCGGTCAGCAATTCGGCCGGCAGGTCGACGGCGGAGCCGGCGTCGAGCAACACGTGGTCGTAGACCCGGAGCAGCGCGTCGATCGCAAGCGCGAGCCGCGGCGATTGCAGGTGCGCGCGATCGAACCCCGGACGCCCGGCGTTGACGATCTGCACCCGCGACTGCCGATCCTTGGTGATGATCTGAGCGAACGTGGCCTCGCCCTGCATCAGCTCGGCCAGGCCGGGCGCTGCGGGATCGACGGTCGCCGCCGTCAGCACCGGCGAGGATGCGACGAGGTCGATCACCACAACCTTGGCCTGGCGCGCCATCAGACGGGCCAGCGTCAGCGCGGTCCACGTGACGCTCTCGCCAGTGGCCGGGCCGAGCACCGTGACCTTGTGGGCGGCGGGACCGGCCGCGACGAGACGCTCGGCCAGCGCACCGATCTCGTCGACCGTTTGGGCGGGCGCAGGCTGCGGCTCGCCGATGACGGGCTCGTAGGCCCTTGCGGGCTCCGGCGACAGTTCGGGCTCCGGCGCAAGGCTCGGGGCGAGCGGCGATGCGAGCTCGGGTTCAGGCGGCAGCCTCGGCGCCGGCGCGTCCATGGCTGCGGTCTCCATGACCGGTTCGCGGCGCCTAATCGCTGCGGCGGCCGGCGCGAAGGCGCGGCCCACCGCGCCGGGCGCGGAGATGCGCAGCAATTCGCCGGTGATGATGATGCCGGACGATAGCAACAGCGTCGCCAGCGTCGCGATCAGCACGATCGGCAGCTTCTTCGGATAGGCCGGCGTGTTGGAGACCGTGGCGCGCGAGATGATGCGGCCGTCGGTCGGCGCCGCCTCGATGTTCTCGCGGGCGGTCGCCTCGCGATACTTGGCGAGATAGGCTTCCAGCAGATCGCGCTGCGCCTTGGCTTCACGCTCCAGCCCGCGCAGCTGCACATCCTGACCATTGCTCGATGCGGCCTGCTTCTTCGACTGGTCCAGGCTCGCTTGCAATGCCTGAACACGTCCATCGGCGACGCGGGCATCATTGTCGAGCGAGCGCGAGATCTTGCCGGCCTCCTCGCGCAACTGTCGGTCGAGATCGGAGATCTGCGCCTTCAATTCCTTGATGCGCGGGTGGTTGTCGAGCAGCGTCGACGACTGCTCGGCGAGCTGGGCGCGCAGCGTGCCGCGCTGTTCGGCGAGCCTGCGGATCAGCTCGGAATTGAGCACTTCCGAAGCCTCGATCGGCTTGCCGCTCTGAAGCATCTCGCGGATCAGCCGCGCCTTGGTCTCGGCATCCGCCTTCAGCGCACGGGCGTTGTTGAGCTGCGTGTTCAGCTCGCCCATCTGCTGGTTGGACAGCGGGATGTTGTTGGTACCGACGAACAGGCTCGACTTGGAGCGGAACTCCTCGACACGCGAATCCGCGTCGGCGACCTTGGTGCGCAGCTTGTCGATCTCGCCCAGCAACCATGTGCTGGCAGACTTGGCCTGATCCTGCCGTGCCGCCTGCTGCAGCACGAGATAGCCGTCCGCGATCGAGTTGGCGACGCGGGCGGCGAGATCAGGATCCTCCGACTGGAATTCGATCACGATGACGCGCGACTTGTCGACCGCATAGGCCTGGAAGCGCTCATAGAAGGCGTCGAGCACCCGCTCTTCCGGCGTCAGGCTGAACGGATCGCGGCCGATGCCGAACAGCGCCAGCAGCGACTTCACCGGGGAGAAGCCACGCAGCACCGGATCGAACTCCGGACGCTCGGCGAGCTTGTTCTTCTTGATGATGTCGCGCGCGAGATCGCGCGACATCACGAGCTGCACCTGGCTCGTCACGGCCTCGGCATCGAGCGAGGTGCGTTCGAGGTCGCGCTCGCCGTTCGGGCGCAGGAAGGCGTTCTCACGATTGTCGATCAGGATTCGCGCTTCCGACTTGTAGCGCGGCGTCACGACGTTGACGGCAGCGAGCGACAGAGCGAACACCAGCACGGTCGGCACGACGATCCAGCTTCGCTTGCGCGACAGCGCGCGCCCGAGCACATGCAGATGGAGATCGGTTGCCGGCGCCGCACGCGCCGACTCGTCAGGAGCTGACATCGGCAAAGCTGTCTTCGCAACGGCCTCGTCGGCGACGGGCGCAGACTTCGGCAGCGCCCGCTGCACGGCGGCCTTTTCGTTGCCTCTACGCCAGAATGCAAAACGCATAACGAACTCCCGCGGACGCCGCGATTCCACCTCAATGCGGGCGATTACAGTCCATTAAGGTTGCTGCCGGGTTAATCGGCGCGGTTGACGGATGCGGCTGCCACCACCGTTCCGTCATGCTTTGTTAACCACGAGTGCCGTTAATCGGGGCCGGTAATTTCGTGGGATTCCTCACATGCGCGATTTGCGCGCTCCCCTTGTTTGTCTGATTGCTGCGCTCGCGCTGTCGGGCTGCATGGGCCGGACCTCGCCGATTGCCGGCGACCCGGCCCTCGATTCGATGGCGTACGGGCAGCCCTCCTTTGCCGGGCCGGTCACCTATGCCGAGCCCGCGCCGACGCGCGAGGCCTATAATCTCGGCCCCGGCGATAAGCTCCGCGTCGTGGTCTATGGCCAGGAAGGCCTCACCAACTCCTATGCGATCGATGCGGCCGGCGCGATCACGATGCCGCTGATCGGCTCGGTGCCAGCGCGCGGCCGCACGCCTGCCAGGCTCGCCGCCGAGATCACCGCACGGCTGCGCAACGGCTTCATCCGCGAGCCGTCGGTGGCGGTCGAGATCGAATCCTACCGGCCGTTCTTCATTCTCGGTGAAGTCCAAGCCCCCGGCCAATATCCCTATGTGCCCAACATGACTGTCGAGAGCGCGGTGGCGATCGCCGGCGGCTTCTCGCCGCGCGCCCGGCGCGACGAGGTCACCCTCACCCACACCGATGCATCGCGCGCCGGCCGCTTCGTCGCTCCCTTGGGCACGCCGATCGGTCCCGGCGACACCGTGTTCGTCGGCGAACGCTGGTTCTGATCGATGGCGCAGGATCACAATCAGGACCAGCCGCTCCGCATCCTGCATGTCGTCCGTGCCCCGGTCGGCGGCATCATCCGTCACATCCTCGACGTCGCCAACGGCCAGATCGAGCGCGGCCACCATGTCGGCATCGTCGCCGACAGCCTGACCGGCGGCACGCGCGCTGACGCGGTGCTCGCCGAGATCGAGCCGCGCCTCAAGCTCGGCGTCCACCGGGTCGCGATCCGCCGCGAGCCGCGCTTTGCCGACTTCATGGTCTGGGCGCATATCGCCGGTCTGATCCGCAAGCTGCAACCCGATGTCGTGCACGGCCATGGCGCCAAGGCCGGCGCCTATGTCCGGCTGCGGCGGCGCTCGAACAAGGTGATCAGGGTCTACACGCCGCATGGCGGCTCGCTGCACTACCCGCTCGACACCTGGAAGGGCCGCTTCTATAGCCAGCTCGAGCGCACGCTGATGAACAGCACCGACCTGTTCCTGTTCGAGAGCGCGTTCGCCCGTGACACCTATCAGCGCACCGTCGGCAAGCCCTCAGGCCTCGTCCGCTGCGTCTTCAACGGCGTCACCTCGGAGGAATTCGAACCGGTTGCCAAGGCCGACGACGCCACCGACGTCGCCTATGTCGGCGAATTCCGCCGCATCAAGGGTGCCGATCTGCTGATCGACGCGGTCGCCAAGCTGCGCGCCGACGGCAAGCCGGTGACGCTGACGCTCGGCGGCGACGGCGAAGAGTTCGAACGGCTCAAGGAGCAGGTCAAGCGGCTGTCGCTCGGCGATGCCGTCCGCTTCATCGGGCACGTCAAGGCGCGCTTCGGCTTCTCCAAAGGCAGCCTGCTGGTCGTCCCCTCGCGCGGCGATTCGATGCCCTATGTGGTGATCGAAGCCGGCGCTGCGGGAATTCCGATGATCGCCGCCAATGTCGGCGGCATCCCCGAGATCTTCGATACCCACAGCGACGCCCTGTTCGCACCGAGCAATGCCGCTGCGATGGCCGATGCCATCAAGGCGGCGCTCGACAATCCCGCCGCGACCGCCACGCGCGCGCAAAAACTGCGCGAGCGGATTTCCGAACATTTCTCGCAGAGCGCGATGGTCGAAGGCGTGCTGGCCGGCTATCGCGATGCATTTGCCAAACGTTAACCACTTCTTGCACACGTAACCGTTTCTTCCGATTTGTCCCCTTAAGTCACGTCCGGGGGAATTTCGCTGCTGCGCGCGGATGCCCATCTGCAGGCGCAGGAATGGACGTGGACTCGTGGAACCGTTTAACGCACGCTCGATGCTGGATGCCGCTGCGTCTGCGACGGCTGCTCAGCCGCAGGTCGAACGCCGCCGCCGCCTGTCGCCGGCCGCACTCGCCGTTACCAATCAGAAAGTTCGCGGCGCCTACTCGCCGGTCGTGATCGCGGGCGTGGTTCGCCTCGCCGATTTCGTGCTGCTGAGCCTCGTCGGCGTCGGGCTCTATTTGGCTTATGTCAGGCCGCTCGCCGGCGGCGGCATCCATTGGGGATACATCACCTCGATCCTCGGCATGTCGGCCGCGGCCGTGGTCTGCTTCCAGTCCGCCGACATCTACCAGGTGCAGATCTTCCGTGGCCAGCTCCGCCAGATGACGCGGATGATCTCGTCATGGGCCTTCGTGTTCCTGCTGTTCATCGGCGTCTCCTTCCTGGTCAAGCTCGGCGGCGAGGTGTCGCGGGTCTGGCTGTCGTCGTTCTTCTGCGTCGGCCTTGCGGTCCTGATCGCGGAACGGCTGGCGCTGCGCTCGATGGTGCGGGCCTGGGCGCATGACGGCCGGCTTGACCGCCGCACCATCATCGTCGGCGCCGACCAGAACGGCGAGAAGCTGATCGAGGCGCTGAACGCCGACGACGACACCGACATCCACCTGCTCGGCGTGTTCGACGATCGCAACGACGCCCGCGCCATGGAGACCTGTGCCGGCTCGCCGAAGCTCGGCAAGGTCGACGATATCGTCGAGTTCGCCCGCCGCACCCGCGTCGACCTCGTGCTGTTCGCGCTGCCGATCTCGGCCGAGACCCGCATCCTGGAAATGCTGAAGAAGCTGTGGGTGCTGCCGGTCGATATCCGCCTGTCGGCCCATACCAACAAGCTGCGCTTCCGGCCCCGCTCCTATTCCTATGTCGGCAAGGTGCCGACGCTTGACGTGTTCGAGGCGCCGATCACCGACTGGGACCTGGTGCTGAAATGGCTGTTCGACCGCGTGGTCGGCGGCCTCGCGCTGCTTGCGGCGCTCCCGGTGCTGGGACTGGTGGCACTCGCGGTGAAGCTCGACAGCCCCGGCCCGGTGCTGTTCCGCCAGAAGCGCTTCGGCTTCAACAATGAGCGGATCGACGTCTACAAGTTCCGCTCGCTCTACCACCACCAGGCCGATCCGACCGCCTCCAAGGTCGTGACCAAGAACGATCCGCGCGTCACCCGCGTCGGCCGCTTCATCCGCAAGACTTCGCTCGACGAATTGCCGCAGCTGTTCAACGTCGTGCTCAAGGGCAATCTCTCGCTGGTCGGCCCGCGCCCGCACGCCGTGCAGAGCAAGCTGGAGAACCGCCTGTTCGACGAGGCCGTCGACGGCTACTTCGCCCGCCACCGCGTCAAGCCCGGCATCACCGGCTGGGCGCAGATCAACGGCTGGCGCGGCGAGGTCGACACCGACGAGAAGATCCAGAAGCGTGTCGAATACGACCTCTACTACATCGAGAACTGGTCGGTGCTGTTCGATCTCTACATCCTGCTCAAGACCCCGTTCTCGCTGATTACAAAGAACGAGAACGCGTACTGAGATTGGCGGGAATCGGACCGCGCGTCATTGCGAGCGCAGCGAAGCAATCCACGCTGCAGCTCGGGGATAGATGGATTGCTTCGTCGCTTCGCTTCTCGCAATGACGGAGGGACGGAGCCAGTGTTTGTATCGCGTTGCGTGAGTATCCGATGGCCTATGCGGCGACAGCCGGGACGTCCCAATCGCTGACATCGGCGCCGCCGGGCGTGCTGGCGCTGCAGCGGGCGCTGGTATGGCTCGCCGGCGCGTCGATCGCCATCGTGTTCATCGAGCCGAGCCCGTATGAACTGGTTACGCTGACCGCCTGCGTGCTGTTCTTCGCCACGGGCCTGCGCATGCAGCTGGTGTTCATGCCGCTGCTGTTCACGCTGATCGTGCTCAATGTCGGCTACAGCATCGGCGCGGTGCCGTTCCTCGACAAGCCGGAGGTGGTGAACTGGGTCCTCACCTCCTGGTACATGGCCGTCACCGTCATCTTCTTCGCGATGGTGATGTCGGAAGACACCGAGGCGCGGCTCGACATGCTGCGCCGCGGCCTGATCGTCGGCGCGATGATCGCCTCGCTCGCGGGTATCGCCGGCTACTTCCATCTGGTGCCCGGCGGCTACGACCTGCTGACGCTGTATGATCGCGCCCGCGGCACCT
>NZ_JASGSR010000070.1:0-41976 GCF_040446015.1 Bradyrhizobium sp. INPA03-11B | reverse complement strand
ACCCATCCCCTCCCCCGCAGGCGGGGGAAGGGATGGAGAAAGCGTGCCACCAATCCCTACCGCTTGATCTGCGTCTTCAACGTGTCCTCGACCACGCGGTCGAACGACGATGCCTTCGGCGCACTCTTGCGGTGCTCGGCGACATATTTGTCGCGCTTGGCGACCAGCGCGGCGAGCTTCTCGTTGAGCGCCTTGCGCTGGGCGATCTGCTTGTCGATCTCGGCGCTGCGTGCCTCCGGCTTCATCGCGCGGAGATTATCGGGCAGGTCCTCATCCCTGACCTTGGCGATCTCGTTGCGGCCGGCTGCGACGTCGGCAACCAGGTCGCCATCGCCGGTCACCGCCTCCGACGTCGCCTTGGCGCGCTTGTTGATGAAGCTTGCCATCTCCGATGCCCGCGCCGGCGAGGCCGCGGCGACGCTCGCGAGCTGCTGGGTCTTGGATTCCGTGCGCTTCTGCAGTGCGCGTGGCCCGTAGGGGATCACGGTGCCGTTGATCTCACGCTGCAGGATGATGATGTCCTCGTCGAACGGCGTCTCGATGGTGACGATCTGGCCGCCGTCCTGCGGGATCGGGATGAATTCGCCATTGCCGTTCTGCGCGATATCGCGCCACACCCGCTCGGTATCCTCCGCGTTGCCGGCGAGCACGGCGTTGACGATGATGTCCTTCTGCTTGGCGACGGCAAGCGTCACCGGATATTTGGTGTCCTGCGCATAATCCATATGCGGCGGGGCATCGCCGACCAGGAACACGATGCGCGTGCCGTCGCGTCCCTGCGTCCACTGCATCTTGTTGACGGCGACGTCGAGCGCCTCGTTGACGCTCTCCGGCCAGTCGCCGCCGCCGCGCGCCTTCAATTCCAAGAGATTGGCATAGAGGTCCTGGATATCGCGGGTCAGCTCGACCTTCTTGGTCACATACTCATCGCCGATGTCGCGATAGGCGATCAGGCCCATCCTGATGTCGGCGTCGGGATTGGAATCGACGATCGCGGTCGCGATCGACCAGATCTTGCGCTTGGCGCCCTCGATCAATCCGCCCATCGAACCCGTGGTATCGAGCACGAAGGCGACCTCGACCACGGGCTTGGCGATGGCCGAGGACAGTCCGACTGTTAGCGGCAGGGTTGCGAGAGCGAAGACGAACGAGCGAAGTGTGATGCGTGACCGCATGGGTCTCTCCTGCAGTGGTTTCGTCCCTCGGAACCCAGGTTCCATCGGCTTCGCGGTGGCTTGAGGCCGGAATCAAGGCGCCTTCCTCGCGAATTTGCGGCCGATTCCGGCGCTGCCGTTGGGTTATGGAATCGGCTAGTCTTGGCGGATGGAATCGCCCGCCCGCCAGATCGCGCTCGTGCCCGCGCCCGACCGACGCCAGTCGGAAACCGCGCTCGCGATCGCGCGCGGCACCGCGAGACTTCTGCGATCGCTCGGATTTTCCTGCATCAGCGAATTGCCGCTGCCGTCCGGCCGAAGGGCCGATCTCGTGGCGCTGAACGAGCGCGGCGAGATCTGGATCGTCGAGATCAAGTCATCGATCGAGGATTTGCGCGCCGACCAGAAATGGCAGGACTACCGGATGCACTGCGACCGGCTGTTCTTCGCGTTCACGCAGGACCTGCCGTGCGAGATCTTCCCGGTCGACACCGGCCTGATCATCGCCGACGCCTACGGCGCGCATCTGCACTGCGAGGCACCGGAGCATCGCCTGCCGGCGGCGACGCGGAAGGCGATGACGGTGCGCTTTGCGATGGCTGCCGCGCAGCGGATCAACCGCCTGGTCGATCCGCAGGGGCACAGCGAGTTCTAGAAGCGCGATCTCGTAGGATGGGTAGAGCGCAGCGAAACCCATCGACTTCGTGCCGCTGGGACAGATGATGGGTATCGCTTCGCTCCACCCATCCTACGCAGCTCTACGAAGCGTTCAACAAAAGCAAATGGCCGGGACTGAGCCCGGCCATCGCAAAACAATATGAATGCTGCTTACCGCGGCGCGCGCTTGGCGAGGATGCGCTGCAGGGTGCGGCGGTGCATGTTGAGGCGGCGCGCGGTCTCGGAGACGTTGCGGTTGCACATCTCGTAGATGCGCTGGATGTGTTCCCAGCGCACGCGGTCCGCCGACATCGGATTGGCCGGCAGCTCGGACTTCTCGGTGCCGGTCGCCAGCAGCGCGGCGACGACGTCGTCGGCATCGGCGGGCTTCGACAGATAGTCGACCGCGCCCATCTTCACTGCGGTCACGGCAGTTGCGATGTTGCCATAGCCGGTGAGCACGATCGCGCGTGCTTCGGGGCGCTTGCGCTTCAACGCCGAAACGACGTCGAGACCGTTGCCGTCGCCGAGGCGGAGGTCGACGACTGCGAAAGCGGGCGGGGCGCGGCCGATCTCGGCGAGACCATCAGACACCGTGTCGCATGACTTCACTGCGAACCCGCGCGTCTCCATCGCGCGCGACAGGCGTTCCAGGAACGGCTTGTCGTCCTCGACAATGAGGAGCGAGCGGTCGGCATGGTCATTCAGTTCAGTGATGGCGTTCACGTTCCATTTTTCCCTGTGGCAGACACCTATAATATGGGGACCTAGTGGGGCGCTGCCAAGGCAGCCGAAAGTCGCGTGCCATTCTGGAAAGTGTGCTGCATCCGGTATGCCAGGAGTTGCGATTAAGAACCGTTCTTAAGCTTCGGTCTCGTCACCAGGCGCGGATTCCTCAAAGCGCTCGCGCGGCCAGACGATCTGCACCACGGCGCCGTGATCGGGGAAGGGCCGATTGGTAAACGACACCTTGGCTCCGGTGCGTTCCAGCAGCGTCCGTGCGATGAAAACACCCAAGCCCAAGCCGCCACGTGCATTTTGGGCCTCATCCGCGCCCCGGCGGCGCGACAGATACGGCTCGCCGATCCGCTTCAGCATGTCAGGCGCGATGCCCGGGCCATCGTCGGAAACGACGATCTCGATGGTTTCAGCGTTCCACCACGCGTTCACCTCGACGGTCTGGTGCGCGAAATCGACCGCATTTTCGAGAATATTTCCGACACCATAAAGGATCGCGGGATTGCGCGCGGCGACCGGTTCGCGCGTTGCTGCGACAGCAAGCCGCACCTTGATGTTGATGCCGAAATCGCGATGCGGCGCCACCGCCTCCTCGATCAGGGTCGACAGCTTCATGGTGTCGAACGGCGCGCCGCTTGATGACAATTGCGCAATCTTGCTCAAGATGTCGCGGCAGCGCTGCGCCTGTTCGCGCACGGTCTTGAGGTCGCCGGCAATCGCCGGGTCGTGCACCGTCTTCTCGAGCTCGCGCGAGATCAGGAAGATCGTCGACAGCGGCGTGCCGAGTTCGTGCGCGGCGGCGGCGGCGAGACCGTCGAGCTGGGTCAGATGCTGCTCGCGCGTCAGCACCAACTCGGTCGCGGCAAGCGCATCGGAGAGCTGGCGGGCCTCCTCCGTCACCTGGAACGCATAGAGGCTGGTGACGCCGATCGCGAGCAGGATCGAAAGCCAGACGCCGATCAGATAGATCGGCGGCAGCACCAAGGGATCGTCGCCATCCCAGGGCAGCGGCAGATGATAGAAGAACAGCGCCGAGGCGCAGGCGACCGCAAGGCAGCCGAGCGCGATCGTCAGCCGGATCGGCAGCACCGTGGCCGAGATCAGCACCGGTGCCAGGAACAGGAACGAGAACGGGTTCTGCAAGCCCCCGGTGAAGTAAAGGAGGCCACCGAGCTCGACAATGTTGAAGGCGAGCAGGGCCGCGGCATAGGCCGGCTCCAGCCGCTGCATTGGATTGAATGCGATCTGCAGCGCCAGATTGAGCAGCGCCGAGAACGTCACAATGATGACGCAGGGCACGATCGGAACGTCGAATTCTAATCCCTGGGCGACGACGAAGATCGCGACCAGCTGGCCGAGTGCGGCAAGCCAGCGCAGCCGCAGGATCGTATCGAGGCGGACATAGCGGCGAGGTTGGCGGAAATCGGAAGCGACGTCGGTCATGTCAGGGACTTTAGCTTTGCCGTGGGCGGCGCACAAATTCGCGACTTAGCGCAAGGATGCAGACCAAGCCTTTATTACCGCTAAGCCTTGCGCTTATTGTCGCAATGGCTCAATGACGGCCATATGCAACAGCGCGGGACAGGTCAGGCGCAAGCGCCCAATCAGCCGCCGGTGGCCGATCAGGACGGATCGGCCGCGATCGAGGTCGTGGACCTGGTCAAGCTCTACAAGACCACCCGCGCCGTGGACGATATCTCCTTCCGCATCGCGCGCGGCAGCATCACCGGCCTGCTCGGCGGCAACGGCGCCGGCAAGACCACGACGATCGCGATGATCATGGGGCTGGTGCTGCCGACCTCGGGCCGCGTCAACGTGCTGGGCGCGAAAATCCCCGAGCAGCGCTATGATGTGCTCGGCCGGATGAATTTCGAGAGCCCCTATGTCGACATGCCGATGCGGCTCACGGTGCGGCAGAACCTGACCATTTTCGGCCGCCTCTATGCCGTGAAGCAGCTGCGCGAACGGATCGACCAGCTCGCCACCGATCTCGATCTCAAGGAATTTTTGGACCGCTCCAACGGCAAGCTCTCGGCCGGACAGAAGACCCGCGTCGCACTGGCGAAGGCGCTGATCAACGAGCCGGACCTGCTGCTGCTCGACGAGCCGACCGCCTCGCTCGACCCGGATACCGCCGACTGGGTGCGGCAGCATCTCGAGACCTATCGCAAGACCCATAACGCGACCATCCTGCTGGCGTCGCACAACATGCTGGAGGTGGAACGCCTCTGCGACCGCGTCATCATCATGAAGCGCGGCAAGATCCAGGACGACGACAGCCCGGAACGGATCATGGCGCGCTACAACCGCGACACGCTGGAAGAGGTGTTTCTCGACGTGGCGCGCGGCCGCCTCCGCGAGGACGCACCATGAGCGAGATCGTCAGCCATCCGCCGCGCAGCATTTCACTGCAACGCATCAATGCGATGGTGCTGCGCTATTGGTATCTCCTGATGTCGTCATGGCCGCGGCTGCTGGAGCTGATCTACTGGCCGGCCTTGCAGATCATCACCTGGGGCTTCCTGCAGAACTACATCTCGCAGGCATCCGGCTTTTTCGCCAGAGCGGGCGGCACGCTGATCGGCGCCGTGATCCTGTGGGACATCCTGTTCCGCGGCCAGCTCGGCTTCTCGATCTCGTTCCTCGAAGAGATGTGGGCGCGCAATCTCGGCAACCTGATGATGAGCCCGCTGAAGCCGATCGAATTCCTGCTCTCGCTGATGATCATGAGCCTGATCCGGCTTGCCATCGGCGTGATCCCGATGACGCTGCTGGCGCTGTTCTTTTTCGGCTTCAACTTTTACGCCATCGGGCTGCCGCTGATCGCGTTCTTCTGCAATCTGATCTTGACCAGCTGGTCGGTCGGCGTGTTCGCCTCAGGCCTCGTGCTGCGCAATGGGTTGGGGGCGGAGAGTATCGTCTGGACGCTGATGTTCGCGGTGATGCCGCTCGCCTGCATCTACTATCCGGTCGAGGTGCTGCCGGCCTGGCTGCAATACGTCGCCTGGACGCTACCGCCGACCTATGTGTTCGAAGGCATGCGGTCGCTCCTGATCCATCAGGTCTTCCGCGCCGACCTGATGGCGTGGGCGCTGGTCATCAATGCGATCCTGCTGGCTGCCTCTTTTGCGATCTTCCTTGCCCTTTTGCAGAGCGCCAAGCGCAACGGGTCGCTGCTCAACAGTGGTGAATAAATGTCACTTTCGCGTGGATTATCGGTGTTTTAGCCCGATATCGACCCCACATTCGGTTAGCGGCGCATTGACGCATTGTTACTCATTCGTCAGAGTGTTGCAGCGCAAAAGGGGGTCTGAAGAAATACTATGCCCATTGGTGAATTTGGCGGTGCACCGCCCCTAGCGGCGGGAGGCAGCCCGGCACTCACAACGCCGCTGTACTGGATGTACGAAATGGCGCAGGCGTCGCTCAACCCGGCGCGCGCGGTGACCGACGCCACCAAGATCCTGTTTGAGAATCCGCTCAATCCGTGGACCCACACCCAGTTCGGCAAGTCGGTCGCGGCGGCCTGCGAGCTGTTCGAGCGCACCACGCGCCGCTACGGCAAGCCGGATTGGAACCTGCCGACGACCGAGGTCAACGGCATCCGCACTCCGGTCGAGGTCCGCTCGATCTGGGAAAAGCCGTTCTGCCGCCTCTTGCATTTCGATCGCAAGCTGACGCGTCCGCTGCGCTCGCCGCAGCCGCGCGTGCTGATCGTGGCGCCGATGTCGGGCCACTATGCGACGCTGCTGCGCGGCACGGTCGAGGCGTTCCTGCCGACGCATGAGGTCTACATCACCGACTGGGCCGATGCGCGCATGGTCCCGCTCGCGGCCGGCCGGTTCGATCTGGACGATTATGTCGATTACTTGATCGAGATGCTGCATGCGCTCGGCGGCAACATGCACGTGATCGCAGTGTGCCAGCCCTCGGTGCCGGTTGTCGCGGCCGTCTCCGTGATGGAAGCGAACCACGACCCGTTCGTGCCGCTGTCGATGACGCTGATGGGCGGCCCCATCGACACCAGGCGCAATCCGACCGCGGTCAACAACCTCGCGGAAGAGCGCGGCATCGAGTGGTTCCGCAACAACGTCATCACCAAGGTGCCGTTCCCGCATCCGGGCGTGATGCGCGACGTCTATCCGGGCTTCCTGCAGCTCAACGGCTTCATCAGCATGAACCTCGATCGGCACATGGACGCGCACAAGGCGCTGTTCGCCAATCTGGTGAAGGGTGACGGCGATCTCGTCGACAAGCACCGTGAGTTCTATGACGAGTATCTCGCGGTGATGGACCTCACCGCCGAGTATTACCTGCAGACCGTCGACCTCGTGTTCGTCAAGCACGCGCTGCCGAAGGGCGAGATGACCCATCGCGGCAAGCCGGTCGATCCGTCGAAGATCCGCCGCGTCGCGCTGATGACGGTGGAAGGCGAGAAGGACGACATCTCCGGTCTCGGTCAGACCGAGGCAACGCACGCGCTCTGCACCGCCATTCCGAACCACCGCCGTGTGCACTATGTGCAGAAGGGCGTCGGGCACTATGGCGTGTTCAACGGCTCGCGTTTCCGCTCCGAAATCGTGCCGCGGATCTCCGATTTCATGGTTTCGGCGGCCAATACGCGGCTTTCCCTGGTCGCCGCGGCCGAATAGGTATCACCCCGGCCCCGATTATCGCGGTCGGGTAAGCCACTGATTTAACTAAAAGAATCTCAAATCAGCCGAGGCTCAAGTGATGAATTTAATTTCATCCCTTGGGCCTTTTTCGCGACTCCGATTCATCGCAAAAATTCCGGTTCCGACCCCTGCCGGTAGAGGTCAATTAACGGCCGACCCCTGTATATTGGGCAAATGATTTGTTTTTGCGCCGAGCGCTTTCCCTGGCGGCGGATATGGCAAAGTTCGGGCGAACTCCTGCTCCCCGGACTCTCAGAAATGGCTACTCGCGCGCTCCTCTATCGGCGGCCTGCCGAACCCGCGACCGTATTGGTCAGACACGGCTCCCAGTTTTTCACTGTCAGGTTGCGTCGGCATCGGCGTGCGCGCCGCTATACGCTCAGGATTCATCCAACCGACCGTGAAGCAATCCTGACCATGCCGCCGCGCGGCACGATCATCGAAGCCAAGGAGTTCGCCAATATCCATGGCGGCTGGATCGCCGCCCGCCTCGGCCGTCTGCCGAAGGCCGCGCCGTTCCAGCCCGGCACCGTCGTGCCGTTGCGCGGTGTGCCGCATCGGCTGGTGCATCGCTCCGGCGAACGCGGCACGGTCTGGACCGAGACGCGCGACAGCGGCGAGAAGATCCTTTGCGTCGCCGGCGGCGTCGAGCACATGGATCGGCGAGTGCATGACTTCCTCAAGCGCGAGGCGCGCAGGGATCTGCAGAAGGCGGCTTCACTGCATGCCGCGGAACTCGGCGTGCGGGTGCGGCGGATCTCGATCCGCGATCAGTCCAGCCGTTGGGGCTCGTGCACTTCGGCGGGGTCGCTGTCGTTCTCATGGCGGCTGATCCTGGCGCCGCCCTTCGTGCTCGATTACCTCGCCGCGCATGAAGTCGCGCATCTCGTCGAGATGAACCATTCGGCGCGGTTCTGGCGGGTGGTCGACAAGGCCTGCGCCTCGGTCACGCGCGCCAAGACCTGGCTCGACACCCACGGCAACGACCTGCACCGCTACGGGATCCAGGAGTAGGCGGCGCTCCCGTCGCTCTACCCGTCCCACACTATCTCCGTCACCTCTGCTGTCATCGCCCGCGAAAGCGGGCGATCCAGTATTCCAGAGGCGCCAGTTTTCAATCGATAGGCCGCGGCGTACTGGATCCCCCGCTTTCGCGGGGGATGACAGTTGGCGTTTTGGTGAGACTGTGCGCCTAACGCCTACCGAAACAACCGATCCGCCAGCCAGCCGTCCAGTCCCGCTGCCGCCTCGGGCCGCGCATTCGGGTTCGGCGGCGCCGAGGCGCGCGCCGGCATCGGCGGCGGCTGACGGTAATAGCCGCCTCCGGATGGCACCGGCGCGGGCGGCGGCGCCTGCATCGGCGGTTGAATCTGCATCGGGGCCGCCGGCGCCGAAGGTGCAGTGATCTGCGACGAGATCTGCATCAGGTTCGCCGGTGCCCAACTGCCTTGCGAGTTCGGGATCGCCGCGACCGGCACGCCCTGATGCGCCGCCTTCATGAAGCGGCTCCACACGTCCACCGGCAACCCGCCGCCGGTCGCCTTCTTGGTTGGCGAATTGTCGTCATTGCCGAGCCAGACGCCGGTGACGAGCTTGGCGGTGTAGCCGATGAACCAGGCATCGCGGTAATCCTGGCTGGTGCCGGTCTTGCCGGCGGCGGTCCAGCCGGGGATCTCGGCCTTGCGCGCGGTGCCCGAGATCAGCGTCTCGCGCATCATGGTGTTCATCATCGCGTCATAGCGCGGCTCGATCACCTGGTTGGGCGGATCAGTGGGGCGATCGTAAAGCAGCTTGCCCGAGCTGGTCTTGATCCTGGTCACCACATGCGGCGACACGGCGTAGCCGCCATTGGCGAACGGCGCATAGGCGCCGACCAGTTCGAGTACGGACACTTCCGAGGTGCCGAGCGCGATCGAGACGTTCGGCTCGAGCTTGGATGAGATGCCGAGCCGGTGCGCGGTGCGCACCACGTTCTTGGCGCCGACCTCGACGCCGAGCCGCACCGCGACCGTGTTCAGCGACATCGCCAGCGCCTGGGTCAGGGTCACCGAGCCGAAATATTCGTGGGTATAGTTCTCCGGCTTCCATCCCTTGATATCGAGCGGCGCGTCGGTGCGGATCGTATCCGGCGTCAGCCCGGACTCGACCGCGGTCAGATAAACGAACGGCTTGAACGACGAGCCCGGCTGCCGCTTCGCGGTCACCGCGCGATTGTACTGGCTCTCGGAATAGTTCCGGCCGCCGACCATGGCGCGGACCGCGCCGTCGGGCGTCATCGCCACCAGCGCGCCCTGGCTGACGTTGAACTTCACGCTCTTGGCGGCGAGCTCGTCGATCACGGCAGCTTCCGCGACGGCCTGCAGCTTCGGATCGATCGTGGTCTGCACGATGATGTCCTGGTCGATCTGGCCGACCAGATCGTCGAGCACTTCGCCGATCCAGTCGGCGACATAGTTCACGGTGCCGGCGCCGGCCGGTTTCACGGCGATCGAGGGCTGGCCGATCGAAGCTTTCGCTTGCGCTTCGGTGATGAATTTGGCGTCGGCCATCGCCGCAAGCACGACTTGCGCGCGCTGCTCGGCACCCTCGGGATTGCGGTTCGGCGCCAGCCGCGACGGCGACTTGACGAGGCCCGCCAGCATCGCTGCTTCCGGCAAGGTCACGTTCTTCGCCGACTTGCCGAAATAGCGTTGCGCTGCGGCCTCGACGCCATAGGCGCCGGAGCCGAAATAGACCCGGTTGAGATAGAGCTCGAGAATCTCGTTCTTGGAATGCTTGCGCTCCAGCCACAGCGCGAGTTCTGCCTCCTGCAGCTTGCGCTGCATGGTGCGTTCCTGGGTCAGGAACAGGTTCTTGGCGAGCTGCTGCGTCAGTGTCGAGCCGCCCTGCGAGACGCCGCGATGCAGGAGGTTGGTCACCGCCGCGCGCAGGATGCCCACCGGGTCGACGCCGAAATGCGAATAGAAGCGCCGGTCTTCGATCGCGATGAACGCCTTCGGCAGATAGGGCGGCAGATCCTTCAGCGCGATGTTGGCGCCGGCCATCTCGCCGCGTTGCGCCAGCACGCTGCCGTCGATGCCGACGATCTGGATCGTCGGCGGACGCTTGGGAATCTCCAGCGACTGGATCGGCGGCAGATGCGCGCCGACCCACACCACGACACCGATCACCGCAATGCCGGCCCACAGGCCAAGCACGGCGGTCCAATAGAACAGCCGGCCGATGCCGAAGCCGCGCGACTTGCTGCGCCGCTTGCTGCCGCTGCGCGACGGGCGCGGTCTCTCGCTACCGGAATCGCTGCTCTTGTCGGCGCTCTTTTCGCTGTTCTTGGGTTTCGATTTGGTGGGCTTGTCGTCGCCGCCGCCGGGAATGCGATCGGAGGGCGACAGTCTGAGGTCGGCAAGCGCGGCCGGGAGCCCGAACAGCGGCTCCTTGCGTCCACCGCCTTTTTTACGTCCCCACGCCATCCGCAACGCTCACCCTTCCAGGGGCGCACGCTAGCGTTCCCGGTTTAAGGGGCGGTTACGCAAAGCTTAACGGGGGATTAGGAGGTGAGGCAGCGCGTGCTAGATAGGAGCATGATCCGGAAAAGTGGGCACCGGTTTTCCGACAAGATCATGCTCAAACGAGGATGGTAGAGCGCGATCGAGCGATCGCGCTCTGGGGAACAAGAAAACAAGGAGCACCGCATGGGCCATATCGATCCGACCAAAGACGTGTTTGCGCAATTCCGGGACAACAACCGGCCGGGCCCGATCCACATGCTCAATCTGGTGCGCTTGCGCGAATCGGCGGCCTATCCCGACGGTCGGAAGGCGACCGGTGCGGAGGCCTATGCCGCCTACGGCCGCGAGAGCGGCCCGGTGTTCGAGCGGCTCGGCGGCCGCATCGTCTGGCAGGGCCGCTTCGAGCTGATGCTGATCGGTCCGCAGGAGGAGCGCTGGGATCACTGCTTCATCGCCGAATATCCAAGCGTCGCCGCCTTCGTCGAGATGATCCGCGATCCCGTCTATCGTGAGGCGGTCAAGCACCGCCAGGCCGCGGTGGAGGATTCGCGGCTGATCCGCCACGCCGTGCTGCCGGTTGGGAAGAATTTCGGCGAGATTCCGAAGTAGGCGCGCAGAAATCGATTGAGCGCAGCGATCTCCGTCCCCGTCATGCTGAGGTGCGAGCGGAGCGAGCCTCGAAGCATGCAGGCCACAGTCGGGCCGTCGACCCTTCGAGACGGCCGCTGCGCGGCCTCCTCAGCGTGACGGAACGCACTGCTCTATCCCCGTCATTGCGAGGAGCGATAGCGACGAAGCAATCCATCGCGCCGCAAGTGGAGGCATGGATTGCTTCGCTTCGCTCGCAATGACGGTGATAAAGCGTCGCAGCGCCTCGGAATGGCCGTGACAGGGCTAGGCCCCAAAAACAAATCGGCGGCCCGGAGGCCGCCGATTGCGTCTCAAAACCTGCACGAACCACTAGCCCGCCGGACCGGCGTCCTCGAGGATCGGGCCGAACAACTCCCAGCGCTCGCCGTTGAACTTCATCATCTGCAGCTGCTTGTTGACGCGATAGTCGTTCGGCGTGGTGTTGCCCTTGATGCCGGGCAGCGCCATGTCGAGATCGACGTTCTTCAAATTGGTGGCCTGCTTCAGCACGTTCTCGCGGGTCAGCTCGTCGCCGCACTGCTTCAGCACATGCACCATCAGCTGGGCGGTGGAGTAGCCGTAGGTGTTGAAGTTCGAGTTCTTGTCGCCGTCCGGATAGTACTTGGCCATGAAGTCGAAATAGCGCTTCATGCCCGGATCGTCCTTCCACTGCGGATCGGCGGGATCCTTGCCGTAGTTGGTCGAGATCAGGCCCTTGGAGGCTTCCAGGCCCGCCGGCTGCAACACCGCGCCGACCGAGGTCGCGTTGATGTCGACGATGTGGACCGGATGCCAGCCGAGCTCGGCGATCTTCTTGATCGCCTGCGCCGCCTGCTTCGGCGTCGAGGCCGAGAAGAACAGGTCGGCGCCGGCGTCCTTGATCTTGATCACCTGGGAATCGATGGTCGGGTCGGAAACCTCATAGGAGGCTTCGGCCACGATCATCTTGGCGGCCTTGTCGCCGAGGCCGGCCTTGATGCCGTTCAGGTAATCCTTGCCGAGGTCGTCGTTCTGATAGAGGATGCCGATCTTGGCGTTCGGATGCTCCTTCAGGATGTACTGGCCGTAGATGCGGCCTTCGACGAAGTAGTTCGGGTTGAAGCCGAGCGTCCAGGGGAAGTTCTTCGGGTCGGTGAACTTCGAGGCGCCGGTGGCAGCGAACAGCTGCGGCACCTTCTTGGCGTTGAGATATTTCTGCACCGCGGCGTTCGACGGCGTGCCGACGATCTGGAAGGTCAAGAGCACTTCGTCGCTCTCGACGAGCTTGCGCACCTGCTCGACCGCCTTCGGCGGCGAATAGGCGTCGTCATACTGGATCAAATTGATCTTGCGGCCGTTGATGCCGCCCTGATCGTTGATCATCTTGAAATAGGCTGCCTGGGTCCTGCCGATCGAGGCATAGGCGGAGGCCGGTCCGGAGAAGGGGACGGTCTGGCCGATCTTGATCTCGGTATCGCTCGCGCCGGGATCGTATTTCTTCTGCGCGGAGGCCGACGTTGCTGACAGCGCGATCGCGAGCGCCGTTCCCGTGACCAGGTGGAAAATCCCGTTCCTCATAATGCTGTTTCCCTCACGTGACTGATGTTGGCCGATGATCTTGTCCGCGGATTCAAGGTCCGCGGTCGCCATCGCTGGGCCGGGATACTGGCGGAACGCTTGCTGCGACGCAAGACGAGCAATGCCGAAAAGGTGAGCGATTTCAGTCAACGAAAGTAGGGGGCGATGCGAAAAGAGACCGGCCCGGCACACTCGGTGTCGTCCCTGCGAAAGCAGGGACCCATAACCACAAATGGCCATTGTTGGCGGACGCTGAAATGACGAGTCCCGTTCACAATTCCCGCCGCGGAGTATGGGTCCCTGCTCCCGTGCGCAATTGCGCACTAGGCAGGGACGACACGTGGCAAGAGCTGCGCCGCGCGGCCTAACCCGCCGGGCCGGTGTCCTCGATAATCGGGCCGAACAGCTCCCAGCGCTCGCCGTTGAACTTCATCATCTGCATCTGCTTGTTGATGCGATAATCGTTCGGTCCGGTCGTGATCGACATGCCCGGCAGCGCGAGCGACGGCACGAACTTCTTCAGGCTGGTCACCTGCTTCATCAGGTTCTCACGGGTGAGATCGTCCCCGCACTGCTTGAGCACCTGGATCAAGAGCTCGGCCGTCGAGTAGCCGTAGGTGTTGACGGTGTTGAGCTTGTCGCCTTCCGGATAATACTTGTCCATGAAGGCGAAATAGGCCTTCACGCCGGGATCGTCCTTCCACTGCGGGTCGGCGGGGTCCTTGCCGTAATTGGTCGAGATGATGCCCTTGGATATGTCGAGGCCGGCCGGCTTCAGCGTCGCCGACACCGGGCTCGCATTGATGTCGAGGATGTGGACCGGGTGCCAGTCGAGGTCCGCGACCTTGCGGATCGCCTGCGCGGCGAATTTCGGCGTCGAGGCGTCGTAGAGCAGGTCGACGCCGGCGGCCTTCAGCTTGACGATCTGGGAATCGACGGTCGGATCGGTCAGCTCGTAGGACACTTCCGCGACGATCATGCTGGCGGCCTTGTCGCCGAGCCCGCTCTTCAGACCGGTGATGTAGTCGCGGCCGAGATCGTCGTTCTGGTAGAAGATGCCGATCTTGGCGTTGGGGTGATTGGCCAGGATGTATTTGGCGTAGATGCGTCCCTCGGACTGGTAGTTCGGGTTGAACGCGATCGTCCACGGCGCATTCTGCGGGTCGGAGAAGCGCGACGCGCCGGTGGAGGCGAGCAGCTGCGGCACCTTCTTGGCATTCAGATATTTCTGTACGGCGGCATTTGACGGCGTGCCGATGATCTGGAAGGTGAACAGCACCTCGTCGCCCTCGACCAGCTTGCGCACCTGCTCGACCGCCTTCGGCGGCGAATAGGCATCGTCATACTGGATCAGGTTCAGCTTGCGGCCGTTGATGCCGCCCTGATCGTTGATCATCTTGAGGTAGGCCGCCTGGGTCTTGCCGATCCCGGCATAGGCGGATGCAGGGCCCGAGAACGGTACGGTCTGGCCGATCTTGATCTCGGTGTCGGTGGCGCCGATGTCGTATTTCTTCTGTGCGGCGGCCGATGTAACCGACAACGCGATGGCAAGCGCTGTCGCAGCGAGCAATTGCACGCTCCTCATGTCCGTGACCTCCCATGTTGCCGGTGATCTTGTCCGCAAGCGGTGGGCCAGCGGATGTCACCGTTGTCAGGGATGATGGAGGAACGCCCTGAGCATTGCAAGGCAGGGCGCCCTGCGCGCGATGTCGCGTCAGCGCAGGTGTGTTCTCCCTCTCCCCGTTCTTACGGGAGAGGGTTGGGGTGAGGGGCTCTCGCCGCTTGTGATGTCGGCCGACGCACCTGTACCCCCTCACCCGGATCGCATCTTCGATGCGATCCGACCTCTCCCCGCAAGCGGGGCGAGGTGAAGCGGAGTCTGCCGCTCCACTCAACGCAACTTCGTTGCAATCAGGCCAGCCAGAGCAGGATCAATGCCAGCGCAGCCGGTGCGGCCTGCACATAAAGGATGCGGCGGCTGACGGTGGCGGCGCCATAGGCGTCGGCGACGATCACGCAGAGCAGGAAGAATGTCTTGATCTGGAACGCAAAGCTCGCATTGCCGTGCGCAAGACCCCAGATCAGGCCAGCGGCAAGGAAACCGTTATAGAGTCCCTGATTTGCGGCAAGCACCGCCGAGTCGGTTGCCTTCTCGATCGAGTTGCGAAAGGTCTTGAGCCCGAGCGGCTTGGTCCACAGGAACATCTCAAGGATCAAGAAATAGATATGCAGCGCGGCCACTACCGCGACCAGAAAATTGGCAAGCAAAAGCATGTTCGGTCCCCCCAGAGCTTCGGTTCTGATTGAATCAGAACCGAAGCTCTGGATCTTGTTTTGACGCGTTTTCTTCACGCGAACCGGAGTCTATCCCGCATCCAGTGCGGGACAGGCTTCGCTCGAAAACGCTCCTACCGGAATTCGGGTGGACGCTACCACGCGGGCGGTGAATTGTATGCCGAACACGCTGCTTACAGAGTGACGACCATGGCCGACCGCAAGACCGCGCAGACCTTCAACCTCGACCGCCTCAAGACTCCGATCGGCACCGCGCTGCTGGTGACCGACGATGACGGCGTGCTGCGCGCGCTCGATTGGGACGACTATGAAGGGCGCATGCTCGACCTGCTGCGGCTGCACTATGGCGCGGTGACCTTGCGGGATGGCCGCGCGCCGGCGGCGATGCGCAAGGCGCTCGGCGATTATTTCAATGGCGATCTCGATCGGCTCGCGGATGTCGAATGGCGCGTCGCCGGCACGCCGTTCCAGCAGAAGGTCTGGCACGCGCTGCCGAAGATCCCGCCTGGCACCACCATGAGCTACGGCGCGCTGGCGGCGAAGCTGAAAGTGCCGAACGCGATGCGTGCGGTCGGCCACGCCAACGGCTCCAATCCGATCAGCGTCGTCGTGCCCTGCCACCGCCTGATCGGCGCCAACGGCTCGCTGGTCAAATATGGCGGAGGCCTCGAGCGCAAACGCTGGCTGCTACGTCACGAGGGCGTGGAGGTCTAGCGGGCGACTTGTCTGCCTGTGAGGCGATCAGTCGAGATCCTCGCGCGGCATGTTTCGCAAATCGCGCAAGATGTAGAGGAAGACGATAAGCGAAGGCACCCATGCGAGGATCGCGCCTACCAGCATCGCATCGACCGTCGTCATCGGGACTCTCCTTGAGCGTTGGCGCCGTCAGACCAGTTTTCTCGATGGGCTGCCGCCGGTTCTGGCGAAGGGATAGAGCCACTTCCAGTAAGCCCTGTTGCGCTCCAATTGCCGCTTGTAGATTTCGCGGCACTTCACCGAACAAAATTGCTCGAAGTGCCAGCTATGCCGGATCAACCCGAACGGCCGCTTGCATCCCGGATTCCCGCAGCGGCCTGTCATGACGCAGCCTCGGCATTCGAACGCGTAAACCAGCGAATGAAGTTCGCCTGACCTTGGTAGAGGCAGAGGCGTCCGCAGTAGCGTTCACCTGCCGGATTTCGCAAACAGATGATCTTGGGCTCTTCGCTGTCGCACTGGGCACAGCGCGGTTCCGCACGCATGGCGACCTCCCTCCGAGGAATTGCCATTTGCCATTCAAAATGTCTGACGTGGTCCTTGCCGTCGGTGAAGAGCGGCGACGCGAAATCTCGCGCCACCGCCGCGCCTGCACAACTTGTCCAGATGTTTGGCGGCATCATCCTTGCGTATACCGGTCCGGTCATGCCCGATCTGAGCTCAATCGCTCGTCGCGGCGTCGCGCTGGCCGAGCGCGGTATCGAGGCATTTGATCAGGACATCCCCGTCGAAGGGCTTGGCCAGAAAGCAGATGGCTCCTGCCTTCAGGGCTCGGGCGCGATCGTTCTCGACCGAGAAGGCTGTGATGAAAATGAACGGAAAGTGCCGTCCGTTGGCAATCAGGTGACTCTGCAGGTCGAGCCCGCTCATCGCCGGCATCCTGACATCCGTGATCACACAGGATGTGTCGTTCAGGCGGGGCGAGTGCAGGAATTCCTCGGCCGACGCGTAGGTCTCGACCGCATAGCCCAGCGACCTGACGAGATTGTGGGTCGCGGTGCGAACCGAGACGTCATCGTCGATGATTGATATCACTGGCGGATTGGACAAGGAGGTCTTCCCGGGGACGGTCGGATAGGGCTCGGTTTGTGCGATGATGCGGCGCACAGTGCGTCGTCAATCGGGGCCGGAGAATCATACTTAGGTTTGCGCCCCGCCGGATGCCCGTCCGATCCCGAGGATCTCGGCCATCCTGACCAGATCGGGCAGCGACTTCGCTGCCATTTTCCGCATGATCTGGCCGCGGTGGATCTTCACCGTGATCTCGGCCACGCCGATTTCCGCGGCGACCTGCTTGTTCATCCGTCCGGCCGTGACGAGAGTCATCACCTGACGCTCACGCGGCGTCAGGGTCGCGAAGGCGGCGCGGAGATTTGCGAGAACCTTGGCCTCATCGCGACGATTCCTGTCGCGGTCGATCGCTGTCGTAACGGCATCCAGCATGTCCTGATCGCGGAATGGCTTGGTCAGGAAGTCGACCGCTCCGGCCTTCATGGCCCTGACCGTCATCGGGATATCGCCATGGCCGGTCATGAAGATGATCGGAATATGAATGCCGGCCTTCGCCAGCTCTGCCTGAAAGTCGAGGCCGCTCAGCCGGGGCAGCCTGATGTCCAGGATCAGGCAGCTCGGGACATCCGCTGGCTTGTGCTGCAGAAATTCATGGGCCGATCCGAACGCCGCGGTTCGCAGCCCGACCGACCGGAAAAGACTGCTCAGCGCGTCCCGCACCGACGCGTCGTCGTCGATGACGAAGACGATCGGATCCTCGGCGTTGGCGTGAGTGGGAGGCGATGCCGCGCGCCCGGTCACCATGCATGCTCCTCTTGACGGAGTGGCAGGGTGAACTGGAATGTCGCGCCGGGGCCGATCTGTTCGACCACGGACAGGCGGCCTTGGTGAGCTTCGACGATCGAGCGGCAGATCGACAAGCCCATTCCCATGCCGCTGGCCTTGGTGGTGTAAAAGGCGTCGAACAGCCGGTCGGCATTCCCGGTCGCAACCCCGACGCCACAATCGGTGACCGTGACCAGGATTAGCCCGGCATCGTCGTCATGGCGAGTCCGGATCACGAGCTCCCGCGGCCGCTCCGTGACCGGCTGCATCGCCTCGATGCCGTTGAGGACCAGGTTGAGGATGACCTGCTGCAGCTGGACACGGTCGGCAACAACAGGCGGGAGCGCGGAAGTGAGGTCGAGCTGCAGGGATATCAGGTGGCGCTGCAGTTCATGCTGCACCAGGCCGATCACCTCGTTGATGACCTCATTGATGTCGAGCGGCGCCTTCTGATCGGTGGTCTTGTTCACCAGCGCGCGGACACGCTGAATGACTTCGCCCGCCCGGTTGCCGTCGCTGATGATCGACCTCACCGCTCCGCGCGCCTCATTCAGATCGGGCGCCGCCCGGTCGAGCCAGCGCAGGCAGGCCGCGGCGTTGGTGACCACGGCGGCAAGCGGCTGGTTCACTTCATGGGCGATCGATGCGGCGAGCTCGCCGAGCGCCGTCACGCGCGTGACATGCGCAAGGTTGGTCTGCGCTTCGTGCAATTTCGCCTCGGCCAGCTTGCGCGCGGTCACGTCGGTGACCGCTCCGACGAATTCGGTGTCGCCCGACATGTTCGTCACCGCGTGGGCCCTGGCGTGGACATATTTGATCGCCCCACTGGGCATCAACAATCGGTAACCGTGCTCGAAATCCTTGCGATCGAGCGAGGCGCGATCGATGGTCCGCTGCACGCGGTCGCGATCATCAGGATGGACGCGCTGAAGGACCGTGCCATGCTTGATCGATGGAACCCGGTCGAACTCGAATATCCTGAAGGTTTCCTCCGACCAGATGATCTCGCCGCTGGCGACATGCCAGCCAAAGCTGCCGGTATGGCTCAATCGCTGGGCCTCGGTCAGGTACATTTCACTCTGCTGCAGCGCATTCTCAGCGTGCTTGCGTTCGGTGATATCCTCGCAGGCGATCAGGACGATCAGCTGATCGTCCAGCCGCCGCACCGCCTTGGCATTTTCGCGGACCCAAAGCCTGGAACCGTCCTTGCGGACCTTGCGGATTTCCCAGCTGCGGGTTTGCCCGATGTTGTCGAGGCATGCGGCAACGCTGCGCTGGACCATTTGTTGTTCCTCGGCGGCAAATACCCGCAGCACGGATTGTCCGAGCAATTCGTCGACGGTGTAGCCGAGCTGCGCCGCGCCGAACGTGTTGACCGACAGCACGAGGCCCGTCGCGTCGACCATGAAGTACATGACGGGGTTGTGCTCGAACACCTCTTTCCATTGCGCTTCGCTGTTGCGCAGCGCCTCGATCGCGCGCTCTTCGCCGCTGGCCCGGCCGCGCAACATGGCCTCCATCTGCCTGTGGGTGCGGCCGACCAGGCGCATCATCAGCAATGCTGCGGTCAGTGACGCGACGAGCAGCGCGAGGGCAATCAGGTGGGCGGACGCTGCAGGCTGCGGACCAAGCACCAGCCCAATGCAAGTTGCGGCCAGGGCCAGCACCATGCCGCCGAGCAGCCATTGTTCGGCTGACCAGGACCTCGTGGTCGGGTTGGGCATCATCGGCAGCACCAGCACTTGGCCATCATGGGCCGCGCTGCGTCGCTAGGTGACCGCTATCATCAGCGGCGACAACGTCGCCCTCCTAACAGGCATGATATTAGCAGCTTTACCGACGTCCGGACGAAATCATGCGGGGGCCTTCGGCGATCCACGCGCGCGAGATCGCGCGGGAAGCGAAGCGCGCAGGCGCCCTCAGTCCCAGGTTGCGACTAAACCTAAGTATGGTCCTCCCCAGCCGAATGTAACGGCCGGATCAACCTCCGTTCAATGGCCCGTTTCTTCCCGGTGACTACGCTTATTGGGTAACTCGATGACAGTAGAGGTTTCCGGGCTTCGGCAATCGCCAATCAGAGACGGGAGATTGAAATGCCCAACAGGCGCCTGCATTTGATCCTCTGCTCCGAAGATGCCGGGCACGAGGCAACGCGTCAGAGGCCCAAGCGCGGCTTCCAGCCGACCGTTATCGATGGTGGCAAGCAAGCCGCGAGCGTGCCGGCCGATCAATCCTGGATCGATCTGCTCGACGTCTTCGATTTGGGCGTCGTGATCTGTCAGGCGAGCTACCTGGCCTTGCTCGGCGCGAGCCTGGCAGCGCTGCAGGCGCAAGCAGGCGTGCCGGATCAAGCATCGTAGGCCATCCCAGGAGTTAGCCCCGGCAGGCTGCCGGACCGGAGCGATGGCTGCTCACGCCAGGGTCGCGCAGACGGGTCCGATAACAGCCTCCGTGAGAGCCCGGAATCCAGTCCCCTCTAGCCCTGATGGATTCCGGGCTCAGTTTTTTCGGAAGCGTCCCGAATGACGGGCCAAGCAGGTCGACGGCGTCCGTCCCGCGCCGGGTTCTCGGCCATCGCGAATTGCCGAAAGTTTTCCGAAAGATGCCGGGTTCGCTTTAGCTGCTTTTGAAGCACCTGATTATTGGATCGGTCCGGCAACGGCATCGCTCTGGTGAGCTGTGCGTTGGTTCGCGCACTGACAGATCAGGGGCCGGTCATCATGAATCAGGCACAGCAGCACAAGCCGCTTCCCAACGACAATACTTCGGTCACCAAGGATGAGGCCGAAGGCGCCCGCGGATTGCAGCGCGCCTTGCAGGACCGGCTGCAGCCGGCGCACGACGAGCCGGTCAGCGAGCCCGCCGGCGATAGCGCTCCCCACCCCGAAGCGCCGGCAGGCTCGGGCCGGTGGGTTCGGCGCCTGCTCAAGGTCGGCATCGGCCTTGCGATCGTTGCCGTGTTCGGGTGGCTGCCGCTGAAAGCCGTGCTGCAGATCTCGAGCGTCGAGGCCGTGGTCAATGCCAGGATCGTGACCCTGCGCTCGCCGATCGACGGCACCGTCAGCGCGAAGCCGCAGCAGGGCTCGACGCAGCTCAGCGTGGTCCATGAGGGCGATGCGATCCTGCACGTCGTCAATGCGCGCGGCGATCGGGTGCGGCTCGACGATCTCCGGCGGCAGATGTCGCGGCTGGAAAATGAGCGCCCGAGCTTCGCCGCCAAGCTCGCCGCCGCCGAGACTGCGCAACAGGACCTCGCCCGCCAGGCCGGTCAGTTCCGCGACGGCCGCATTCTGCAGCTCGAGGCGCGCATCGCCGAAATCCAGACCGCGATCGAGGCCGCGGCCGCGCGGCGGGAGGAGGCCACGGCTGCGGTCGAACGCGCCTCGTCGCTGATCAAATCGGGCAGCGTCTCGACGGTCGAGATGGCCCGGCTGACGCGCGAGCAGTCGATCGCCCAGCAGACCGAGATCGGCGCGCAGCGCCGCCTCGATGCCGCCAAGGTCGAGCTCACGGCAGCCAGGCATGGCACCTATCTCGGCGACAGCTACAACGACCGGCCGAGCTCGGTGCAGCGCGAAGAGGAGATGCGCCAGCGCGTCAGCGACCTGCGCGCCGATCTGGCGCATGCCGATGCCGAGATCGACTGGCTGACCCACGAGATCGCCTCCGAGCAGCTGCATTACATCAACCGCGCCGAAGCCGACATCAAGGCCCCGGTCGGGGGCCGGATCTGGGAGATGATGACCTCGCCCGGCGAAGACGTCAGGGCCGGGCAGCCTTTGCTCAAGCTGCTCGACTGCACCGGCGAGGTGGTCACCGCGAACGTCACCGAAGGCGTCTACAATCGCCTCAGGCTCGGCGAGCAGGCGAGCTTCGAGCCGAACGACGGCAGCGCCGCGATCCAGGGTGAGATCGTCAACCTCACCGGCGCCTCCGGCGCGCCCGCCAACCTTGCGATCAATCCGGATGCACTGAACAAGGAGCCGTATCGGGTGACGGTCTCGATGCCGACGACCGACAGCACGGGCAAGGATTGCGCGGTCGGCCGCACCGGGCGGGTGGTGTTCAACACGGACGCGGCAAAGCCATGATGACGGCATTTGCGCCCGGGCTGGTCGCCTTTGGCGCCTGCCTTGCGATCCTGCCCTTGCTCCGGCGCGAGCAGACGCTGGCCCGCGTCATGATGACCGGCATGTCGTTCGTCCTGCTGCTGCACTATTTCGCCTGGCGCGTAACCCAGACCTTGCCGCCGGTAGGCCTCACCGCCGATGCGCTGGTCGGCTATCCCTTCGTGGTGGCCGAGGCGGCCTCGATGTTTGCGGTGTGCCTGTCGCTTCTGTTCCTCAGCCGGACCATCGATCGCTCGCCCGAGGTCAATGCCATCTTGCGCCGATCCCGGGCGGCCACGGATGCGCCGCTCGTCGACGTCTTCATCTGCACCTACAATGAGGAGAAGGCGATCCTCGAGCGCACCATCATCGGCGCGACCGGGCTCAACTATCCCAATTATCGCGTCTGGGTGCTCGACGATGGGCGCAGGCTGTGGCTGCGCCGGCTCGCCCAGGAGCTAGGCTGCAACTACCTGACCCGTCCGGACAACAGTCACGCCAAGGCCGGCAACATCAATCATGCGCTCCAGCACGTGTCCGCGCTGCCGGACCGGCCGGAGTTCGTCTCGATCCTCGATGCGGATTTTGTCCCGATGCCGGAGTTCCTGACCCGGGCGATGAGCCTGATGCAGGACGGCACCATCGGCGTCGTGCAGACGCCGCAGCACTTCATCAACCCGGATCCGATCCAGACCAATCTCGCCGCGACCGACGTCTGGCCCGACGAGCAGCGCTTCTTCTTCGATATCCTGATGCCGGCCAAGGACGTCTGGGGCACCGCGTTCTGCTGCGGCACCTCATCGCTGATCCGCTACGCCGGCCTGATGCAGATCGGCGGCTTCCCGACCGATTCGGTGACGGAGGATTACCTTGTCACGCTGCGCCTGAAGGAGAAGGGGCTGCGCACGGTCTATCTCAACGAGCGCCTGACGCTCGGCCTCGCGCCGGAGGGATTGAAGGAGTACATCACCCAGCGTGGGCGCTGGTGCCTCGGCTTCATGCAGATCGTCCGCGGCCGCAGCGGGCCGTTCTCGCGGCAGTCGAAGCTCGAATTCATGGATCGCCTGTCGCTGGTCGATGCCTTCATGAGCTGGGCGGCGGTCTATGGCACCAAGATTCTCGGGCTGGTCGTGCCCTGGCTCTATCTGCTGTTCGGGATCAAGGCGGTTCACGCCGACCTGTCCGAACTCCTGAAATACTTCATGCCGTTCTACGTCTGGCACGCCTTCACCATGGCCTGGATCTCCCGCGGCCGCTCGCTCGCGATCATGACCGACGTCTCGCAATACATCGCAGCCCCCGCGGTGTTGAAGGCGGTCGTGACCGGGCTGGCCCGGCCGCAGGGCCACAAGTTCAAGGTGACGGCGAAGGGCGGCGACCGCAATCGCCGCTTCATCGAATGGCCGCTGCTGCGGCTCTATGGCGGTGCCCTGCTGATCACGCTGTTCGCGATTGCCTACGCCTTCATCCTGCATCTGCGCGGCGAGAACATCGCCTATGGCGGGCTGGCGCTGGGCTGGAGCCTGTACAATTGCGTCGTGCTGGCGATCGTCTGCTTCATCTGCATCGAGCAGCCGCGGCGCAGGAAGGCCGAGCGCTTCGAGCGCGACGAGCCGATCCTGATTCAGGAAGGCGCTGGGTCGCGGCTGGTGCGGATGGCCGACATCTCGATATCGGGCGCGCGCTTCATCGATCCCGCCCCGCCGGCAATCGGGGTCTCGATCAAATGCAATGTCTACGGCCAGAATGTCACCGCGCTCGTGGTCCGCCGCACCCGCGACGGCTTCGGCGTCCGTTTCGAGGACGCGGCCGCGACGCGGATCAATGTCGTGCGCGCATTCTATGCCGGCGAATATGTCCGCGCCTTCCACGGCGTGCGCGCCGCCCCGGTCGGCAAGGCGTTGCTGATGCGGTTGTTTGGTTGAATCGCTGCGATCGGGCTTCGCGGTGTTGCTCCTTCCGCGGAGCGCTTTCCATTCCGTCATCCTGAGGAGCGCGGAACGCGCGTCTCGAAGGGTGAACGGCCCGGACGCTTCCGCGTACTCCGACTCGTTCGGCAATAGCCGGGCCGTCGATCCTTCGAGACGGCCGCGGCCTCCTCAGGATGACGGGACAGGCCTATGCGCCTCTGCGATTTCTACGCCGCCGGCTTCGCGGCCTGGTCCTCGCTCGACAACAGATGCAGCAGCGAGCTCTTGATCGCCGATTGGCGGGTCGGCGCGGTGATCTGGGCGCCGAGCAGATCGGTGACGTAGAACACGTCGCGGGCGCGTTCGCCGAAGGTCGCGACGTGGGCGGAGGCGATGTTGAGGTTGAGCTTCGAGATCGCCGTGGTGAGCTGGTAGAGCAGGCCGGGGCGGTCGAGGCCGGAGACCTCGATCACGGTGTAGCGGTCGGACCACTGGTTGTTGATGGTCACTTCGGGCTCGACGATGAACGGCCGCGTCTTGCTGCGCACCGCGCGCTTCGCCACTGCCTCGGGCAGCCTGAGCTTGCCTTCCAGCACGTGCTCGATCATCTCGCCGATCCTTGTGGCGCGGCGGCCCTCATCCTCGTCGCGGTCGTATTCACGCGAGATCGAAATGGTGTCGAGCGCACGGCCGTCGGTCGTGGTGTAGATCTGCGCGTCGACGATGTTGGCGCCGGCCGAGGCGCAGGCGCCCGCGATGATCGACAGCAACCAGGGATGGTCGGTTGCCAGGATCGTGAGCTCGGTGACGGCACGGATCTCGTCGAAGCCGACATTGATCGCAAGCTTGTGGCCGGCCTGCTCGCTGGCGCGGATGAAGCGTGCCTGGCGGATCTTGCGCGGCAGCTCGACCTTGAGCCAGTAGGCCGGATAGTGCCGGCCGATATAGGCGTTGAGCTCGGCTTCCGGCCATTCGGTGAAGGCGCGGCGGAATTCGGCTTGCGCCACCGCGATGCGCTGGGCGCGGTTGACCTCCGAGAAGCCGCCGGTCAGCACCGGCTCGGTCTCGTAATACAGCGTGCGCAACAGCTGCGCCTTCCAGCCGTTCCAGACGCCGGGGCCGACGCCGCGGATATCGGCGGTGGTCAGGATCGTCAGCAGCTTCATCTGCTCGACGGACTGCACCACGGCGGCGAAATTCTCAATGGTCTTGCGGTCCGACAAATCGCGCGATTGCGCCACCGTGGACATGGTCAGATGTTCCTCGATCAGCCACGCCACCAGCTCGGTGTCGGCGGCCGAGAAGCCGAGCCGCGGGCACAGCCGCCGCGCCACCTTGGCGCCGGCAATCGAGTGATCCTCCGGCCGGCCCTTGGCGATGTCGTGCAACAGGGTCGCGATATAGATCACCGGGCGGTGCTCGGGGCGGATCTTGCGGAACAGGTCGCTGGCGACCGTGAACTCCTCGTTGCCGCCGCGCTCGATGTCCTGCAGGAAGCCGATGCAGCGCAGCAGATGCTCGTCCACCGTATAGTGGTGGTACATGTTGAACTGCATCATCGAGACGATCTTGCCGAAGGCGCGGATGAAGTGGCCGAGCACGCCGGTCTCGTTCATCCGCCGCAGCACCACCTCCGCATTGTCGGAGGTCAGGATCTCCATGAACAGGCGGTTGGCTTCGTCGTTCTCGCGCAGCTGGGTGTTGATCAGCTTCAGCGAACGCGTCACCGTGCGCATCGCATCGGGATGGAAGGCGAGGTTGTTCTGCTGCGCGAGGCGGAAGATCCGGATCAGGTTGACCGGATCGTGCTTGAACACGTCGGGCGCGGCGAGGTTGATGCGGTTGTTGTCGACGATAAAGTCGTCGCTGCCGTTAACCCGCCGCCGCTTGGTGCCGGGCCGCAGCCGCGCCACCATCCGGCTCAGCACCGGCGCCGGCTTGTTGTGCTCCTCCTCGAGCTTGGCGCACAGGATCGCGGTGAGGTCGCCGACGTCTTTCGCGATCAGGAAGTAGTGCTTCATGAAGCGCTCGACGTCCTGCATGCCGGGATGCGAGGTGTAGCCGAGCCGGACCGCGATCTCGCGCTGCATGTCGAACGACAGCCGTTCCTCGGCGCGCCCCGCGAAAAAGTGCAGATTGCAGCGCACCGACCACAGGAAGTCGGCGCAGCGGCGGAAGGTGCGGTACTCCTGCGCGTCGAACACGCCGCGTTCCAAGAGCTCGTCGGTCTCGCGCACGCGGTAGACGTATTTGGCGATCCAGAACAGCGTGTGCAGGTCGCGCAGGCCGCCCTTGCCGTCCTTGACATTGGGCTCGACCAAATAGCGCGACTGGCCGGCGCGGCGGTGCCGCTCCTCGCGCTCGGCAAGCTTTGCGGTGACGAATTCCGCCGCGGTGCCCTGCACCACTTCCTTGTCGAAGCGTTCGACCAGCTCGTCATAGAGCGGCTGGTCGCCGGTCAGGAACCGGGTCTCCAGGATCGCGGTGCGGATCGTCATGTCGCCGCGCGCCTGCCGGATCGATTCATCGACCGAGCGGGTGGCGTGGCCGACCTTCAGCCCCATGTCCCAGAGGCAATAGAGAATGGCTTCGGCGACCTGCTCGCCCCAGGCGGTCTGCTTGTAGGGCAGGATGAACAACAGATCGATGTCGGATTCCGGCGCCATCAGCCCGCGGCCATAGCCGCCTGTCGCGACCACGGCCATGCGTTCGGCACCGGAGGGGATCGGCGAGTGGTAGAGATGCCGGGTCGCCGCGGCATAGAGGATGCGGATGATCTCGTCCTGCACGAAGCAGAGCCGTTCGGCGCAGCGGCGGCCGTGGCGGTCCTTCAGCAGCAGCGCCTGCGCCGTGGCGCGCGCCGCGATCAGCTCGGCCTTGAGCAGTTGCGCCATCGCGGCGCGGAACTGGTCCTCGCGGCCGGCATGCTGTTCGGCGAGTGCATTGACCGCCGCGGTGATCCGCTCGGTCTCGAAACGATCATCCGCTTCAGGGCGGACTTCGGCTACGACGCTGTCCATACGTTCATCCGATATCGGACGGAGCTGTTGCTGTCACTGACCAAAGTATGACGACAGCAGCTCCATGCTTTCCCGGCGGCGCTTCGGGCAAGATCGTTCTCGCGCCGTCGCGTAAAGGGTAGAGATTTTCTCGTTGACCGCAAGGCTAACTCATTGAAATAAAAGATTGTTTCTTAATCTGATCGAGGGGGTCGACGAATGCACAAATTTTCCCGGCGCGCCTTTGCAGCGCTCTTCGCGATCTCGACATTGCTGCCCGGCGCGGCGCTCGCGGCCGACGCGCTGAAGGAGATCCGGATCGACTGGGCAACCTACAATCCGGTGTCGATGGTCCTGAAGCAGAAGGGCCTGCTGGAGAAGGAGTTCGCCAAGGACGGCATCAGCATCGTCTGGGTGCAGTCGGCCGGCTCCAACAAGGCGCTCGAATTCCTCAATGCCGGCTCGATCGATTTCGGCTCGACCGCGGGCTCGGCCGCTTTGGTCGCGAGGATCAACGGCAACCCGATCAAGTCGATCTATGTCTATTCGCGCCCCGAATGGACCGCGTTGGTTGCCACCAAGGATTCCAAGATCGCGTCGGTCGCCGATCTCAAGGGCAAGCGCGTTGCGGTGACGCGCGGCACCGACCCGCACATCTTCCTGGTCCGCGCGCTGCTCGGCGCCGGCCTCACCGAAAAGGACATCACGCCCGTGCTGTTGCAGCACGCCGACGGCAAGACTGCACTGATCCGCGGCGACGTCGACGCCTGGGCCGGCCTCGACCCGATGATGGCGCAGGCGGAAGTCGAGGAGGGCGCCAAGCTGTTCTACCGCAAGGCCGACGCCAACACCTGGGGCATCCTCAATGTCCGCGAGGAGTTCCTGAAATCTCATCCGGATATCGTGCGCCGGGTGCTCGCAACGTATGAGGAAGCGCGGAAATACTCGCTGACGAACTATGATGAGCTGAAGAAGACCTTCATTGCGGTGACGAAACTGCCGGACGCCGTGGTCGACAAGCAGCTCAAGGAACGTACCGAGCTGACCCACAGCCGGATCGGCAGCCCCCAGCGCGAATCCATCCTCGCCGCCGGCCTCGCCCTGCAACAGGCCGGCGTGATCGACGCCAAGACCGACGTGAAAGCCGCGCTGGATGCGCTGATCGACGACCAGGTCCCGCTGCCGACGAACTAGCTCCGCCTTCACCCTCCCCTGGAGGGGGAGGGTCGGCTCACAGCGCGCGAAGCGAGACGGGAGCCGGGGTGGGGTGATCTCTCCACTCGGGCAGCGCCCGATCCGAGAGACCTTCACCCCACCTCGGTTCGCATTGCATGCGAACCGATCCTCCCCCTCCAGGGGAGGATAAGAGGTCATCGCCCCCACCTTGCAATCCCCCGCGAAGAATAGTTCTTGCTATGGCCATGACCGTTGACCTGCCCGCGCTGGAACAGACGGCCGCGCCGCGTGCGGCGCCGGCGCGGTGGTCGCGCTTTGCGCGGCCGGCGCTCGGGCTTCTGGTGCCGGTGGTGTGTGCGCTCGGCTGGGAACTGGTGGTTTATCTCGGCTTCTCCAACGGCCGCCTGGTGCCGCCACCGTCCAAGGTGTTTCAGACCATCGTCGAGCTCGCCAGGAGCGGCGAGCTGTCGCGGCATATCCTGGCGACGCTGTGGCGCGTCGGTGCGGGCTTTGCGCTCGGCGTGATCGCCGGCACCATCATGGGGGCGATCTCCGGCTATTGGGATTTCGCCAAGCGGCTGCTTGATCCGACGGTGCAGGCGTTGCGCGCGATCCCTTCGCTGGCCTGGGTGCCGCTGTTCGTGCTCTGGCTCGGCATCTTCGAGACCTCGAAGGTCGCGCTGATCGCGGTCGGGGTGTTCTTTCCGATCTATCTCGGCGTGATGGGCGCGATCCTCTCGGTCGATCGCAAGATCGTCGAGGTCGGGCGCGTGTTCCGCCTGTCCGGGCCGGCCATGATCCGCCGCATCCTGTTGCCGGCGGTGCTGCCGGCCTATGTGGTCGCGCTGCGGGTCGGCCTTGGCCTCGGCTGGATGTTCGTGGTCGCGGCCGAATTGATCGGCGCCTCCGAAGGCCTCGGCTATCTCCTGCTCGACGGCCAGCAACTCGGCAAGCCGGCGCAGATCCTCGCCGCGATCGTGATCTTCGCGATCCTCGGCAAGCTGACCGACTGGCTGATCGAGGTCGCCGCCGCGCCGCTGCTGCGCTGGCAGGACGCATTCGGCGCGCGGGGAGGGCAGTGATGCTCGCACTCAAAGACGTCGGCAAGACCTACCCGAACGGCGTCCACGCACTGGAGCGCTTCTCGGCGGAGATTGCGCCCGGGGAGATCATCGCCATCATCGGCGGCTCCGGTTGCGGCAAGTCGACGCTGCTGCGCGCCATCGCCGGTCTCGATCGCGCCAGCACCGGCAGCGTGACGCTCGACAATGCCGTCATCACCTCGCCGCACGCCAAGATCGGCATCATCTTCCAGGAGCCGCGGCTGCTGCCCTGGCTCAGCGTCGCCGATAATATCGGCTTCGGTCTCGCCGACCTTGCGGCTGATGCGAGGGGCGAGCGAGTCGCATCGGCGCTGGCCCGCGTCGGTCTTGCCGACAAGGCCTCAGCCTGGCCGCGCGAGCTCTCCGGTGGGCAGGCACAGCGGGTCGCGATCGCCCGCGCTTTGGTGCCGCAGCCGGAAGTGTTGCTGCTCGATGAGCCGTTCTCGGCGCTCGATGCCTTCACGCGGCGCGATCTGCAGGACCATCTGCTCGATCTCTGGGCCGACGCCCGCCCCACCCTGATCCTGGTCACCCATGACGTCGACGAGGCCGTGGTGCTCGCCGACCGCGTGCTGGTGATGCGGCCGCGGCCGGGCCGGCTGTTCGAGCAGATCACCATCAACCTGGCGCGGCCGCGTAACCGCAAATCGGAGCTGTTCGATACCTTCAAGCGCCGCGTGCTGACCGCGCTCGACCGCTCGCTGGATCGCTCGGTGCGTGACGTTACGGACAAATCCAGCGCCGGCGAGGCGATGTGGTGGTGACATCGGCGGCTTAAGGCCTTACACCGGAATAAAGAAAAATAGCCGGGAGCAGAACCATGGACTCCGCCGAACTCCGCGCAATGCAGGCTCCGATCAAGGAGCGTTACAAGGCCGACCCGCAGGCCGCCGTGATCACGCTGAAGGCCAAGGGTACGATCGACAGCGAAAGCCTGTCCTGCAAGGTCGAGACCGGCCGCGCGCTAGCGGTCGCCGGCCTGCATCCCGCGACCGGCGGCTCCGGGCTCGAGCTTTGCTCCGGCGATATGCTGCTGGAGGCGCTGGTCGCCTGCGCCGGCGTCACGCTGAAATCGGTCGCGACCGCCGTCGAGGTGCCGCTGAAGGTCGGCAATGTGTTCGCCGAGGGTGATCTCGATTTCCGCGGCACGCTCGGTGTCGACAAGGAGGCCCCGGTCGGCTTCCGCGAGATCCGCCTCCGATTCGACGTCGGCACCGACGCGCCGCAGGACAAGCTCGATCTGTTGCTGAAGCTCACCGAGCGCTATTGCGTGGTCTATCAGACCATCAAGAGCGGCCCGAAGGTGACCGTGACGATGCTGCGGGTGTGATCGCTCTTACCCTCCCCTGGAGGGGGAGGGTCGTCTAGCATCGCCAGATGCGAGGCGGGGTGGGGTGACGGTCCCTCCACCCGATCAGTCTTTCCTGTTGAGAGATCACCCCACCTCGGTTCGCATTTCGCTGCGCTGCATGCGAACCGATCCTCCCCCTCCAGGGGAGGATAAGAAAAAAAGAAATGTCCCCCGAGCTCCACTTCATCCTGCTCCTCGTGCTGCGCATGGCGGTTGCGGCCGCGTTCGTGGTCAGTGCGTCCATCATCACGGAGCGGTCGGGGCCGGTGATCGGTGCGCTGATCGCGACCCTGCCGATCTCGGCCGGGCCGTCCTACACCTTCCTCGCGCTCGACCACGATGCCGCCTTCATCGCCGAGGGCGCGCTGTCGAGCCTGCCGGTCAATGCGGCGACGATCTTCATGGGCCTGACCTACGCGGTGCTGGCGCAGCGCTTCAGCATGTGGATCAGCGCGGGAAGCGCGATCGCGTTGTGGCTGGTGCTCGGCACCATCATCCGCCAGTTCGCCTGGACGCTGACCGGCGGGCTGATCCTCAACGCCGTTGCGTTCGCGATCTGCATCCCGCTGCTCAAGCCGTATCGGCACGTCGCCAAAATGCCGCTGATCGCGCGGCGCTGGTATGACATTCCGCTGCGGGCCGCGCTGGTCGCGAGCCTGGTCGGCACCGTGGTCACCGCGTCGACCTGGGTCGGCCCGCGCGTCACCGGCGTGATCGCGCTGTTTCCGATCGTGTTCTCCTCGATGATGCTGATCCTGCATCCGCGGATCGGCGGCCCCGCCACCGCCGCCGTGCTCGCCAATAGCGCCTGGGGCCTGCTCGGCTTTGGTCTCGGCATCGCCGTGCTACACGTCGCGGTGCTGCAATTCGGCTCGGCGATCGGCCTCTGCTGCGCGCTCGCCACCTGCATCGCGTGGAATCTGGTGCTGTGGCAGCTCGGGCGGAGGAAGCGGTTAGCGCACAAAGCCTGACGTCCGTCATTGCGAGGAGCCCAGCGACGAAGCAATCCATGCCACCGCATATGCTGAGGCATGGATTGCTTCGCTTCGCTCGCAATGACGGTGGAGAGTTTTGTAGCCCGGATGGAGCGCAGCGCAATCCGGGGCGGTCGCGCAAATGGCGGAAGCGGTCCCGGATTTCGCTTCGCTGCATCCGGGCTACGAAGCTACTGCTTCGGCAGCTTCGCCTGCAGCGCATACAGCGCATCCAGCGCCTCGCGCGGTGACATCTCGTCGGGGTGCAGCGCTTTCACCGCCTCGACCAGCAGATCCGCCTCGCTCGGTGGCTTGTCCTCGGCGGCGGCGCGGGAGGGCACGGCGAACAGCGGCAGGTCGTCGGCGAGTGCGCGGGCGGTCTGGCCGCGGTCCTGGGCCTCGAGCTTGGCCAGCACCGATTTGGCGCGCGCGATCACCGCGGGCGGCAGGCCGGCGAGTTTTGCGACCTGGATGCCGTAGGAGCGGTCGGCGGAGCCCGGCAACACCTCGTGCAGGAACACGACGTCGCCCTGCCATTCCTTGACCCGCACCGTGGCGTTGAACATCCGCGGCAGCTTGGCCGAGAGCGCGGTCAGCTCGTGATAGTGGGTGGCAAAGAGCGTGCGGCAGCGGTTGCTCTCATGCAGATGCTCGATCGCAGCCCAGGCGATCGACAGGCCGTCGAAGGTCGCCGTGCCGCGGCCGATCTCGTCGAGGATGACCAGCGACCGCTCGCTGGCCTGATTGAGGATCACGGCCGTCTCGACCATCTCGACCATGAAGGTCGAGCGGCCGCGCGCCAGGTCGTCCGCCGCGCCGACGCGCGAGAACAGCCGGTCGACGATACCGAGCCGTGCCCGCGACGCCGGCACATAGCTGCCAATCTGAGCAAGGAGCGCGATCAGCGCGTTCTGGCGCAGGAAGGTCGATTTACCGGCCATGTTCGGACCGGTGATCAGCCAGAGCTGGCCGGACTTCTGCGCGGGCGCGGGAGAGAGATCGCAGGCATTGGCGATGAACGGCTGGCCGTCGCGCTTCAGCGCCTGCTCGACCACCGGATGCCGGCCGCCCTCGATCGCAAAGCCGAGCGAGCCGTCGACATCGGGCCGCACGTAATTGTCGTCGATCGCAAGCTTCGCCAGCGAGGTCGCGACGTCGAGCATCGCGAAGGCATGCGCGGCGTTGCGCAGATCGTCGCTGGCCGCGAGCGCCATCGCGCTCAGCCGCTCGAAGACCTCGAGCTCGAGATTGAGCGCGCGCTCGCCGGCATTGGCGATCTTGGCCTCGGTCTCGCCGAGCTCTGACGTGGTGAAGCGGACCTGCCCGGCCAGCGTCTGGCGATGGATGAAGGTCGCGTTCAGCGGCGGCGCGAACAGCTTGTCGCCGTGCTGCGCGGTGACCTCGACGAAATAGCCGAGCACGTTGTTGTGCCGGATCTTCAGCGTCTTGATGCCGGTGTCCTCAGCATAGCGCGCCTGCATCGCGGCGACGACGAGGCGCGAGGCGTCGCGCAGATTGCGGCTTTCGTCGAGCGCGGCCTCATAGCCCTCGCGGACGAAGCCGCCGTCGCGCTTGATCAGCGGCAGTTGCTCTGACAGTGCGCGGGAGAATTCCTGCGCCAGGTCGCGCGAGGGGCGCCGCAAGGCCGCCATCACGGTCGAAACCTCGGCCGGCGGATCGGCAAGCTGCGCCAGCAGGTCCAGCGCCTGGTCGGCGGCAAGGATGCCGTCGCGCAGGCTGGCGAGATCGCGCGGGCCGCCGCGGCCGACCGAGAGCCGTGCCAGCGCGCGCGACATGTCGGGCGCCGCGCGCAGCACGGTTCTGATGTCTTCGCGTGCCGCGGAGTCTGCCACGAAGGCCGAGACCGCATCGAGCCGCCGCGCGATCACGGCAACGTCGGTGAGCGGCGCGGCAAGCCGCTGCGCCAGCAGCCGCGAGCCGGCCGCGGTCACGGTGCAGTCGATCGCATCGAGCAGCGAGCCGCGGCGCTCGCCGGCCAGCGTCCGCGTCAGTTCGAGGTTGGCGCGGGTCGCGGGGTCGATCGCCATCGTGGTGTCGGCGGCTTCGCGTGCCGGTGGCGACAGCGGCGGACGTTTGCCGACCTGGGTGCGGTCGATATAGGTGACGGCCGCGGCGGCAGCGGTCGCCTCCAGCCGCGACATTGCGGAGAGACCGTCCATCGTCGCAACCGCGAAATAATCGCACAGCCGCCGCTCGGCGGTGGCGCTGTCGAACACGTCGCGGGTCAGCGGCGTTACCGACGGCAACTCGCGCAGGGTCGGCGCCAGCTCGTGGTCGCTGTAGAGGGCGTCGGTGACGATCGCCTCGTTCGGGTTGATCCGCGCCAAGGTCGCGGCGAGCTCTGATGTCGCGCACTCCGTCACCATGAATTCGGAGGTCGAGATGTCGATCCAGGCAAGGCCCAGCCGGTCGGCGCCGGCCGAGCCGCGGGCGCGCGCGATCGCGATCAGATAATTGTTGGTGCGGGCGTCGAGCAGCGTGTCTTCGGTCAGCGTGCCCGGCGTCACCAGCCGCACCACGCCGCGGCGGACCACGCTCTTGTTGCCGCGGGCCTTGGCCTCCGCGGGATTTTCGGTCTGCTCGCACACCGCGACGCGGTGGCCGGCGCCGATCAGGCGATGCAGATAATCCTCGGAGCGCTCGACCGGCACGCCGCACATCGGGATGTCCATGCCGTGATGCTTGCCGCGCTTGGTCAGCACGATGCCGAGCGTCTTCGAGGCGATCTCGGCATCCTCGAAGAACAGCTCGTAGAAATCGCCCATCCGGTAGAACAGCAGCAGGCCGGGATGGGCGGCCTTGATCTCCAGATACTGTTCCATCATCGGCGTGACGCGCGACGGCGCCTCGGCGGGAGTGGCTTCGGGCGGAACGGGGATCGGCTGCTGAATGGTCATGAGGTGGCGGAAACTACAGAATTTCGCGCCGCGGTCCTATCCGAGAGGCCAGGGTTTTCCACCCTGTCCACGGTCGTAGATATGACAAGACATCACGGCAATGCGCGCTTGACGCGCGTTCCGGTCAATTGACCTGCCGCGGGCACGCTCCTAAAACCATCTCAAGTTCCAGCCGATCCAGCGCCTAAGTCGCGGCATTCAGGGAGAGATTCAATGCGTGATGTGTTCATTTGCGATGCCGTCCGGACCCCGATCGGCCGTTTCGGCGGTTCGCTCGCCAAGGTGCGCGCCGACGATCTCGCGGCGGCCCCGATCAAGGCGCTGATGGCCAAGCACCCGACGCTCAATTGGAACGAGGTCGACGAGGTCTATTTCGGCTGCGCCAACCAGGCCGGCGAAGATAACCGTAACGTCGCGCGCATGGCGCTTCTGCTCGCCGGCATGCCGGAGTCGGTTCCCGGCCAGACCCTGAACCGGCTGTGCGCCTCCGGTCTCGATGCGGTCGGCGCCGCCGGCCGCGCCATCCGCGCCGGCGAGATCGATTTCGCGATCGCGGGCGGCGTCGAATCGATGACGCGCGCGCCGTTCGTGATGGGGAAGGCCGCGGAAGCCTTCTCGCGCTCGTCCGACATCTACGACACCACGATCGGCTGGCGCTTCATCAATCCCTTGATGAAGGCGCAGTACGGCGTCGATGCGATGCCGGAGACCGGCGAGAACGTCGCTGAGGAATTCCAGGTGTCGCGCGCCGATCAGGACGCGATGGCGATCCGCTCGCAGCAGCGCGCGGGTGCTGCGATCGCATCGGGCTATTTCGCCGAGGAGATCGTGCCGATCCAGGTGCCCGGCGGCAAGGCCGGTCCGATCACCGTCGACAAGGACGAGCATCCGCGCCCGGAAACCACGCTCGAAGGTCTCGCCAAGCTGAAGCCGATCGTGCGCAATCCGGGCACGGTGACCGCGGGCAACGCGTCGGGTGTCAATGACGGCGCTGCCGCGATGATCCTCGCCTCGGAAGCTGCGGTGAAGAAGCACGGCCTGATCCCGCGCGCAAAGATCCTCGGCCTCGCCTCGGCCGCGGTGCCGCCGCGCATCATGGGCATCGGCCCGGTGCCGGCGACCAGGAAGCTGGTCGAGCGTCTCGGCATCAAGGTGTCGGACTTCGATCTGATCGAGCTCAACGAAGCCTTCGCCTCGCAGGGCATCGCCTGCCTGCGCCAGCTCGGCGTCAAGGAAGATGCCGATTTCGTCAATCCGCATGGCGGCGCGATCGCGCTCGGCCATCCGCTCGGCATGAGCGGCGCGCGGCTGGTTCTGACCGCCGTGCACGGCATGGAGAAGCGGGGCGGGAAGCTTGCCTTGGCAACTATGTGCGTCGGCGTCGGCCAGGGCGTCGCGGTCGCGATCGAAAAGCTGAATTGATCCAATGGCTTGGAAGGGCTGAAAACAGCCCTTCCCCAATTTGGTTATGCACTATAATGATCTGATGTGAGCTCACCGGGCGCGTGGGCCGCGGAGGAATTCGCCATGACCCTGTTGTACCCGCTGCAATCGCTTGCGGCCCATCCGGCGCGATTGTCGCCGGACTATCGCTCCACCGTGAAGCGTTCGCCCTCGAAGCCGCTGATCCCGATGCGGCACACGCTCTCGGAGCTGACCGGGCCGGTCTATGGTCATGAGACGGTGCGCGCGAACGACAACGATCTCACCATCCAGGCCAAGGGCGAGCCGCTCGGCGAGCGCATCATCGTGCATGGCCATGTGCTCGACGAGGACGGCCGCGGCGTGCCCAACACGCTGGTCGAGCTGTGGCAGGCCAATGCCTGCGGCCGCTACATCCATGTCGTCGACCAGCATCCGGCGCCGCTCGATCCGAACTTTACGGGCGCCGGTCGCACCCAGAGCGATGACAAAGGCTATTACAAGTTCATCACCATCAAGCCCGGCGCCTATCCCTGGGGCAATCACCACAACGCCTGGCGGCCGGCGCATATCCACTTCTCGGTGTTCGGGCACTCGTTCGTCTCGCGCCTCGTGACGCAGATGTATTTCCCCGGCGATCCCTTGTTCCCGTTCGACCCGATCTTCAACTCGGTGACCGATGAGAAGGCGCGGGCGCGGATGATCTCATCCTTCGATCTCGACAACACCAAGCCGGAATGGGCGCTGTGCTACCGCTTCGATATCGTGCTGCGCGGCCGCAACGCCACGCCGATGGAGACCAAGTAACGTGTCACGCCCTGATGGAATCACGCCCTCGCAGACCGTCGGTCCCTATTTCAAATACGGCCTGACGCCGAACGGCGAGTATGAGTGGAACGACGCCTTCACCAACAATCTGCTGACGCCGGATACATCCGGCGAGCGCATCCGCGTCGAGGGCAAGGTCTATGACGGCGATGGCGCCATGATCCCGGATTGTATGCTGGAGATCTGGCAGGCCGACAGCCAGGGCCGCTTCTCCGATCCGCAGGACACACGCGCATTGCCGAACTCCTCGTTCAAGGGCTTTGGTCGCTGGGGTACCGACAAGAGCGGCGGCTATTCCTTCGACACCATCAAGCCGGGCGTGGTGCCGGATGCCGACGGCAAGCCGCAGGCGCCGCACATCCTGCTTGCGGTGTTCGCGCGCGGCATGCTGTTGCACCTCTACACCCGGATCTACTTCGACGACGAAGCCGGCAACGCCGCTGACTCCACCCTCGCGCTGGTGCCGGCCGATCGCCGCGCGACTCTGATCGCGAAGAAGGCGGGCGGCAACGTCTACACCTTCGACGTCCATCTGCAGGGCAACGACGAGACGGTGTTCTTCGACGTCTAGGCTGTGACCGCGCCAATCGGCACGCCAATCCAGCATTGAAGGGACGACCCGAATCCGCTGCGCGCCTTCGCCGCAGCGGATTTTGCTTGACCATGCGTGTCTGTTTATATAACAAGTAATTTATATAAAGAATATGAGATCAAGCATGGCCAACCTCGATGCCGCCTTCTCCGCGCTCGCCGACCCGACCCGCAGGGCGATCCTGGCGCGTCTGGCTCTGGGCGAAGCGACGGTCATGGAGCTGGTCGAGCCGTTCGAGCTGACCCAGCCCGCGATCTCCCGCCATCTCAAGGTGCTCGAGGGCGCCGGCCTGATCGTGCGGCGGATCGAGGGCACCAAGCGGCCGTGCCGGCTGGCGCCGACGGCGGTTGCCGAGATCGATCAATGGCTCGGCATGCTGCGCCGTGCGCTGGAAACCAACTACGACCGGCTGGAAGGAGTGCTGGCCGCCATGAAGCCTGAGAAGTGAAAGGTGCCCTATGAGTAAGTTGACGCTGAAGACTGAAGGCGACCGCTATATCGTCGTGACCAGGCGCTTCGTCGCACCGCCCGAGGCGGTGTATCGCGCGCATACCGAGCCGGAGCTGTTGCAGAAGTGGCTGCTCGGCCCTGAGGGCTGGACCATGCCGGTCTGCGTCAGCGAGCTCAGGCCCGGCGGCAAGATCCGTTACGAATGGACCGACGGCAAGGGCGGCGGCTTTCATCTCACCGGCGAGTACGTCGAACTCGAACCGTTCAGCCGCATCGTCCATGTCGAGCGCATGCATCTGCCGGATCCGACGCCGGACAATCATGTCGAGACCCGCTTTGTGCCCGATGGCGACGGCACCGTGATGACCATGCGGATGACGCTGCCGGATGCCGAGACGCGCGCGGCGATGCTCGCGACCGGTATGGAGCACGGCATGGAAGACAGCTATGCTCGGCTCGACCGCATGAGCTGAGCACTGCCGATGTGAGGGACAATGCGCGACCGCTTCCTGACCGGTCTGATTGGGTATCCGATCGCGCATTCGGCAGCGCCTGCGATGCACGAGCAGGCCGCCGCCGCGCTCGGCGTTCACGCGCATTACCAGCTGATCGAGGTCAACGGCGCCGGGGGCGACGATTTGCGCGCGATGCTCGAAGGCATCAGGCGGCTCGGCTTTGCCGGCGTCAACGTCACCTTTCCATACAAGGAGGCGGTCGTCGATCTGCTCGATGACCTCGCACCGGACGCGCGCGCGATCGGCGCCGTCAACACCATCGTGGCCCGCGGCGCGCGGCTCGTCGGATACAACACCGACGCATCGGGCTTTGCGCGGGCGATCGAACCTCTGTTCGCCAGCGCACCGCGTGGCCCGATCGCGCTGATCGGTGCCGGCGGCGTCGGCAAGGCGATCGCCTTCGCGCTCGCCGGCCTCGGTGTGACCGAGCTTCGGATCTTCGACGCCGATGCGACAAAGGCCGCGCAGCTTGCGGCCCAACTGCGGGATCGTCATGCGGTTCACGCCGCCAGCGTCGAGGTGGCGGCGCAAGGGGCCGCGGGTCTCGTCAACGCGACGCCGGTCGGCATGCTGCCGAGCCGCGACACGCCGGTGCCGGACGCGCTGCTGCATCCCTCGATGTGGGTCGCCGACGCCGTCTATACGCCGCTCTGGACGCCGCTGCTCACGGCAGCCAAGGCCAACGGCGCCAAAGTCCTGACCGGGCGCGATCTCGCGATCTACGCAGCAGCGCACGCATTCGAATTGTTCACGAGCATGATGCCTTCGACGGACGTCATGGCAAATGCGTTCGACGCCGTGATGGCCGCACGCTACTCTCCGCCCGCCTGAAGGGCGGAGACATATAATGACAAAAATCAGGATCGGTCTGGCCGGCTGTGGCTTCGTGTCGGAGCTGCACATGTACGCGTATCGGCGCGTCTATGGCGTCGATGTCGAGGTGAGGGCGGTCGCGGCGCGCGGCGATCACGTGGTCGAGTTCGCCCGCAAGCACCAAATCCCGAACGTCTATCGCAGCTTCGCCGAGCTCATCGCCGACCGCGAGCTTGATGTCATCGACATCTGCACGCCGCCGAACCTGCACGCCGCGATGATCGTCGAGGCGATGCAGGCCGGCAAGCACGTGATCTGCGAAAAGCCGTTCAGCGGCTATTTCGGCCGTGATGGCGACAGAGCGCCGATCGGCAAACACGTGCCGAAAGCGCTGATGTACCAGCGCGTGATGGAGGAGATGGAGGCGACCCGCACCGCGATCGAGCGAACCGGAAAACTCTTCATGTATGCCGAGGACTGGATCTACGCGCCGGCGGTGACCAAGACCGCGGAGATCATCCGCGCGACGCGCGACAAGATCCTTTTCATGAAAGGCGAGGAGAGCCATTCCGGCTCGCATGCAGCGCACGCCGCAGAGTGGGCGATGACCGGCGGCGGCTCGTTGATCCGGATGGGCTGTCATCCGCTGTCGGCGGTGCTCTATCTCAAGCAGGTCGAGGCCAAGGCCCGCGGCGAGATCATAAATGTCGCAAGCGTCACCTGCGACGTCGGCAACGTCACGGCCGGCCTCAAGCCGGAGGAGCGCGCCTACATCAAGGCCAATCCGGTCGACGTCGAGGATTGGGGCACGCTGACCGCGACCTTCTCCGATGGCACCAAGGCGACGGTGTTGTCCGGCGACATGATCATGGGCGGCGTCCGCAATCTGATCGAGACCTACACGAGCGGCGGCTCGCTGTTCGCCAACATCACGCCGAACACGCATCTGACCAGCTACCAGACCTCAGAGGAGAAGCTCGCGAGCGTCTACATCACCGAGAAAGTCGATCGCAAAACCGGCTGGCAATATGTCTGCCTCGAGGAGGAATGGACCCGCGGGTACTTGCAGGAGATCCAGGATTTCATGGAGTGCGTCGCCACCGGCCGGCAGCCGCTCGCCGATCTCGCGCTGGCGTATGAGACGACGAAAGTGAACTACGCCGGCTATTGGGCCGCGGACGAGGGCAGGCGGGTGGTGCTGTAAGGAAGCGAATTCCGGCAGTGATGCTTCTTCCCTTCTCCCCTTGTGGGAGAAGGTGGCGCGCAACGCGCGCCGGATGAGGGGTTGCCACCGCGAGCTCAATTGTCAAAGAGTTCGCGGATAGAGACCCCTCACCCGGTTTCGATGCAGAGCATCGAAGCCGCCCTCTCCCACACGCAAGTCGGGCTTGCCCGACTTACGCAGCTTCGTAATGCGCAACCGGGGTAAACCCCGGTTGCGTGGGAGAGGGTGCACCGCCGCTGCCGCCGCAGTTCTCCAACCACTAAGCCCCGTACACCGACCCTTTCGGCAGCGGGAACACCGGATCCTGCGTCCTTATATTCGTCGGCCACACCACGGTGATGCGCTCGCCGGCGTTCTGCATCACGACTGGGGTCGAGCGCTCGTTCTGGCCGGACATCGGCGTACCCGGCGGATAGAATTTTACGCCATAGCCTTGGATGGTGCCGCCCGGCGGGATGTCGACATCGAGCGCCGCCTTGCGGATCGCTTCGGGATCGAAGCCGCCATATTTCTCCTTGGCAACCGGCAGCACATTGTTGAGCAGGATCCAGGTCTGGTTGAAGCCCATCGAGCAGTGTGGCGGCACCTCGGTGGCGCTGGTCTTCTCGCGGTAGCGCGCAACCATGGTCTTGGTGAGATCGCCGACCCCGGGCGCGAGCTTGGCGGGATCGAGCAGCTGCGCCGGAACGGGATCGATGTTGCAGAAATTGTCGATGTCGGCGCCGAAGGTCGCGCGCAGCTTGTCGAGCTGGCTGTAGCCGGCGCCGGCGCCGAACAGCATCTTGAACTTCAGCCCGCTTTCGCGCGCCTGGCGCAGGAACAGCGTGATGTCGGGGTTGTAGCCGGCATGCGAGATGATGTCGGCCTTGGCGCGCTTCAGCTTGGTCACCAGCACCGAGAGGTCGGGCGCGGAGGCCGAATAGCCTTCCTTGAGCACGACCTGCAACCCGGCTTCCTTGGCGAACATCTCGTCGGCGGCGGCGACGCCGACGCCGTAGGGGCCGTCCTCATGGATCAGCGCGACCTTGACGTCCTTCGGGTCCATGCCGAGCTTCGCCTTGGCGTGCTCGCCGAGGAAGCCGCCAAAGGCCTGGCCGTATTGGTCGGAATGGATCTGCGCGCGGAACACGTATTGCAGGTTCTTGTCCTTGAACACGGCGGTCGAGACCGCGGTCGTGATCCAGAGGATCCGCTTCTGTTGCTCGACCTTGGCGGCGAGCGGCACCGCGTGCGAGCTCGCGAACACGCCGTTGAGGATGTCGACCTTCTCCTGATCGATCAGGCGATTGGCCTCGTTGATCGCGACATCAGGCTTGCTCTGGGAATCAACGTTGACAGGGGCGATCTTGTATTTGCCCCCGACGCCGCCCTTCTCGTTGACGAGATCGATCGCGATCTGGGTGCCGATCGAGGAGGCGACCGAGCCGCCGGCGGCGAATGGCCCGGTCAGATCATAGATCACACCGATCCGCACCGTCTCGGCCTGCGCCTGTGCGCGTGTCCAATCGAAGCTGAAAGCAGCGGCGGCAGCCGCTGAAGTCTTCAGCAGCGTCCTGCGTGAAGTCGGCATCGCGTCCTCCCCTGAAACCGTCAGCTGTGTGACGGGCATTTGTTTTTCGGGGAGTATTGGGAGGGGAGGTGGGAAAGTCAACGCGATTGCGGGCGCAGTGTCTTGCGCTTTGGTCGAGTGGGAGCTCTAGAACGCGCGACGACGGAATAAGAGCGCACGATGCCACCCTCCCCTGGAGGGGGAGGGTCGTTGCGCATGCAGCGAAGCGGAATGCGC
>NZ_JASGSR010000006.1:114200-134535 GCF_040446015.1 Bradyrhizobium sp. INPA03-11B | reverse complement strand
TGTTCGCTTTGACGCTGCAAGTGCGACGGGATGTCGGCAACCCGCCGGGTCGTGCCATTGGCGGAAGCCGATATGGCGAGCGGAACCTGAACGATCCGGTCCGAATGACCGTCTGCACAGGGATTTTCCGCTTTTCCCTCAAAAGGGGTGCCCACAATGGGATAGTTGTGCGGCCTCATCCCAGGGGTCACGATAGCCAGGTCTTTGCTTGTCGTAGTGCTGCATTTGGCGCCACGGTCGCGTTCGGCGATGTGGCTGCCAGCATTGAACGCGAAAGCCGCGTGCATGGTTGTCGAACAAAAGTCCGAGCCCGCTCGGCCCACGCCACCCCGCTCTCGATGGGGAAGAAGAGCCCTCCTTGTTGTCGTCAGCCTCGCCGTGGTGGCCGTGGCCGCGGGTAAGAACTGGGGAGCTGTCGAGATATTCTCGCGCGCGATGGCGCAGAAGGCGTTTGCCGCGCTCGGTACCCGGTACGACAAGCCGTCTCCGTCTCCGGCCCCGGCACAAGTGGCCGCGGTGACGGCGCAGGATTCGCCAAGCGCGCCGGCGATGACGACGATCGCGCCAAGCGACTCTCCTGTTCTCACGATCGCTGAACGCTCCAAGATCGTCACTCCGGTGCGCGATACGCCGGCCGCAGATCTGTGCGGGGTCGGCGACAAATTGACGATCGCCTTCTACGAACGCGTCGACGTCGAGGAGGACAAGTGGGGACGCTCGTCGAACTCGGCCTTGCGCGGTCTCGTGCAGCGTCCGGAGCTGAGCGTCCCGTACACCGTGCAGGAGGACGGCACGATTTCGGTGCCGTTGCTTGGCACCATTCGGGTTGCCGGCCGGTCAACCCAACAGGTTCGTACCGATTTGGCGGAGAGCTTCGATCGCCTGCTCGGCCGCAAGGGAGTGGTCAACATTCTATCGATCGAGCGCTCACCCATCTACGTGCTGGGGCCCGTCAAGAATCCCGGCTCGTACAAGTTCGTGTCCGGCATGACCGTGCTGCACGCATTGGCGCTGGGCGGTGGGCTCGATCGCGGCACCTCGGAGCCATGGCAGAAGATCGAGGCGGTGCGGGAAGTCCTGAAGCGGAGCGGGGCGGCGGATGCCATGCTGAAGCTGCTGGCGCGCGCAGCCGTGCTGAAGGCCGAACGCGACGGCGCCGAGCCCAAGATTCCGCTTCGACTGATCGAACTGGTGGGAGCGAATGAGGCCTCCAACCTTGTCCACGAACAGGGCGAGCGGCGCAAGTCGGTCGCTACCGCCCGCGCGAACCGTGAGCGCGCGCTTCAGACTGCGCTGGAAGCGGCCAAGCAGGATGTTGTTGTGTATGGCCGCATGGAGTCGCTCGACGACCTCGTCAAGCTGCGCCAGGACCGCGTCAACAGCATGCGCGCGCTCGCGGACCGCAATGTGATCAGCGCAACGGTACTGAATCAGGTTCAGAGCGAGCTGACCGACGCCGAGCAGCGTAAGCGAGAAGCCCTCAATCAGTACGCGACGGCGAAGCAGCGCCTCGCCACGCTTGAGGCCGAAGGATTCCGCATCCAGTCCGACGTCAGGAACGACCTGGAGCTCGAGATCGAGACCATCGAGCGCCAGATCAACGACAATGAGCGTGAGTACAATACCAGCGAGGGGATCCTCAGCGCGCTACCCGCGACCCGTGCGCAATTCTCGAAAGAAGCAGACCGGATCACTTATCAGGTGGTGCGGCAAACGCCGGCCGGGCCGGTCGCCATCGAATCCAGCGGGATGACCGTGCTGCAGCCAGGCGATCTCGTGAACGTCATCCTGGGTGACGGCGATGCGAAGAGCCAGGCAAATGCGACCGAGGTGAACTCGAACCAGGTCAATTCGAACCACGCCAATTCGCCAGCCCCGACGGCATCACCGGCCGATCGATCGTCGGTTGGGCGGGCCACCAACCGCCAGGAGACTGGCCGGGCGGTTGCGGATCAGGCGCCCGGTCCAAAGTGATGCCCGGCGGCACGGCGTACCGTGTGGAATGCCCGCCGGATATCCCGGAGGGCTACCCCCATTGAGGTGCAACCCGCCGCCATGGGTAGCCAGGGATAACGCCTTCACATCCCGCGCCTGGAAGATGAAAATTTCGCCGTGGGAACCATCCCGGCCGCGCTTCGGGATCGCCGCCATAGCCGCTGGAGTTTCAGGATCGACATATGGCAGCTGGTCACGTCGTCTCGGTCATCGAACCGGAACCCGATCGCGCGGCTACGGTCGAGCAAGCCAGGCGCCATGATGCGCCCATCGACGTCCGCATCGAGCCCTTGCAGGACATTGCGAAACTCGAAACCTGCTGGAGGGAGCTCGAAGCGCGCGCGACGCATTCATTCTATCTGTCCTGGCTCTGGGTCGGCACGTGGCTCAACCATCTCCCGCGCGGTGCGCATCCGCATGTCCTGATCGCGCAGACGTCGGGGCGAACCGTCGGATTGGCGATCGTCTGCCGGCGGACGGTGTGGAGCCTCGGAGCGCATGGCCGGGCGCGCTGGCTGCTCAGCGAAACTGGCGACGCGGGCTTCGACCGACTGTTCATCGAGTATAACGGCATCCTTGCCGAGCGGGATCTGGCAGCTCCCGTCATGGCGGCATGTCTCGACGCCCTGGCGCACAGCTTGAGCGCTTCCGATGAGCTTGTCCTGTCCGGAATTGATCCGGATCTCGAGGCTACGGCCACAGGCGTGGCGCGCCGGAGCGGGCTCTTGACCAACGTGCGGGAGGCCGACGTTGCGCGGTGGGTCGACTTCACCAAGATCGGTGCCAAGAGCAGTGCCAAGAGTGGGAGTTACCGGGCCTCGTTGGGCCGCAGCACCCGGCAAGCGATCAATCGTGCCATGAGGCTGTATGCCGAACGGGGCGCTGTCGAGTTTCGAGTCATGGAGACGACATCGGAGGCGCTTGCCGCGTTCGACGTGTTGGCCGGCTTTCATCAATCGCGCTGGGGATCCAAGGGCTCCTTCGTCAACCCGGGCTTCCGTCCGTTTCATGAAGATCTGATCGCACGCGGAATTCCCAGCGGCGCCATCCGCATGTCACGGACGCTGGTCGCAGGGCAGACGATTGGCGTGTTGTACAATTTCGTGCACGAGGGCCATGTCCTGAATTATCAGAGCGGCTTTCTCTATGAGCCGGACGGCCGGCTGAAGCCCGGCCTGGTCAGCCATGTGCTGTCGATCGAGGACAGCATGTCGCGCGGGGAGCGCGGCTACGATTTCCTGGCGGGCTTTGCCCGGCACAAGTCCCAGCTTGCCAATGCCGAGCACGCGATGACGTGGATCGTGCTGGGCGCCGATACCCTGGAGCGCCGCATCGAGGAGCGGCTTCGGCGCGCGCGGCAGGTCCTGGGACGGTTTCTGCGAAGGCAAACGAGCGGGCCGACAGCGCCGGTCGCGACCGCAAATGACGATGGCTGCCCGGCCGAGACCGTTCAACGGCCATGAACGGCCTCGCCGGAAGCAGCGTGTCTCAAGAGCGGGATTTTCTCAGGTTTGGAACGGCGATGAGGTCGAGCCCTGGAGCACGGGATCGGCGCCGGCAACCAGCTTCGTAGCCGACATCAACCAGAGCGCCGCGCAGGCGCCCTCGATGCTGACGGCGAGCGTCCAGCCCAGGACCAGGCCCTGAAGTCCACCGAGATGCGCTCCGAGGGCGGCAAAGCAGAGCTCCAATAGCCCGCCGAGCGCAAACCAGGGAGCCGCGTTGCGCATCCTGTCCGTCAGCCGCGCGAGCGCGCAGGCATGGAATTTCAGGGTTGATCCAAGCAGGCTGAATCCGAGCAGGCGCAGGCCCGAGCCGGCGATCCCGGGATAGGCCGGATTGAAGACTGCCAGGATCTGCTGCGAATAGGTGAAGATGAAGACGCCGCACACCAGCGAGAACAGCAGGGATACCGTGAGCGACACGAGGATGTTGTGCCTCGATTGCTTCGGGCTTGCCCTGACGACGGGAAAAAGCACCATCGCCATGGCCGATGGAATCAGGGCTGCGACGGAGACCAGCATCCATACCGCCACAAACGCGGCATTGGTGGTCGGCGACAGCAGCACCAGCACGAGATAGGGCATGGCAAGGGCCGGCGCCAGCAATGCGACGTCGAGTGCGTAATGCCCGAAGACGCGGCGACGATGCGCGTGGAGCAGTTTGAAATCGGGGGTACCGATGAGGCGGCGCGCGCCTCCTTTGGTCAGGAGATCGACCCCGATCCAGGACGCCAGCAATCCGGCCACCCAGGTCCAGAGAAGCGCAGTAGCGGAGGTGAAGCCGAGGGCGGTCACACCAGCAAGCAGCATCAGTTTGAAGATTGAGAACAGCACCAGGCGGATCATCTTGCTGCTGCTGCGGAGAATGCCGACGAATGCCTGATCGCCCAGGACGGTGAGATTGTTCAGGCCGCAGCCGACGATGAAGGCCAATCCCCCGAACCAATCATCGACCGACCCGGTCGACCCCATCAGGAATGTCTGCCCGACGACAAACAACAAGGCCAGACTGACCGACAGCGCAACGCCAAGCGAAGCTGCTGCCGCGACGAGCCCGGGCTCCTTGCCGGGATGCCGAACCAGTTCGCCGGTGAGCAGGGTCGCGAGCCCACACTCGCCGAACAGGGTGACGAGGCTCATCATGGACAACAGACCGGAAGCAACCCCCATCACGTCAGGCGCAAGCAGCCGGGCTGCGAGCCACCAATAGGCAAAGCCAAGGCCAGCCGTCGCCACCGTTCCGGTCGCCAGCGCGCCGGAATTCATGACCAGGGCGGCGCTCTTTTGCAGAGCCTGGCGCAGCCGCGTGATGGCAATCCGGGCGAAGTCTATCGGCATGATGGCTCTCCCGAATCCCGGTATGCGGTCATTGCGACATCAGCGGGCGCCGCGCGCAGGACATCCCGGTAGACCTGTTCGATCCGCGAGACGACGGTTCCGGCCTTCAGGCGTCCCACCTGGGCCAGGCTTGCCGCCCCGAGACGCGCCAGCAAAGCGCGATCATCCAGCAGCGCCTGCATCGCGTTGGCCAGCGCCGGCGCGTCGCCGGGCGGTACGAGAAATCCTGTCGCGCCGTGATCGACCAGATCCGGCATGCCGCCGATATCGGTTGCGACGATGGCCTTGCCGCACGCCATCGCTTCCATGATGACGGTGGCGCACGCCTCAGGTCCGGTCGACGGCAGCACGCCGAACAGGGATCGCCGCCAGGCATGCATGATGGCGGAGTGCGGCCATGCGCTGAAGGTGCGGACGTTCGGCGGGAATTCGGCCGGCGTATCGGCGAGGCGGCGTCCGATCAGGACAAGCGGCGGCGGCCGGTTCAGTCCGGTATAGGCCTTGAGAAGGACATCGATGCCCTTGAGACGCATCATGTCGCCGACGAACAGAATGAAGCCGTCGTCAGGCAACTCGCGCAGGCAGGCGTCCTCCGGACCGGGCACCTCGACATCGTCGGGCACGAAGTTGGGGATCACCTCATATGGCGCGCTGCCCTGGGTGAGCCCGGTGTGATCTGCCACGGCGTGGCTGACGGCGATGAAGCGGTCCACGATGCGCCGGGCAGCGAAGCTCGACGCCCAGTTGCCGACGGTGGTTACGGTCGCCTTCGCTGCGCCATAGTGCCGGGTCGCGCATGGCAGGCACTTCGCCGGCGCCGGTCCGCTGCAAAGCTGGGCTCCGAGATGCATGAGATTCTTCTTGGCGCACACCAGGCCATAATCGTGCAGCGTGACCACGAAGCGGGCTCCGGTCAGCGCCCTGAGCGGCAGCAAGGAGGCATAGATCCAGTTATGGGCGTGGACGACATCCGGTTTCTCGCGATCGATCAGCCGCTTCAGGCCGAGTGCCAGTTCGGGATCCGGGAAGGGCGGTGCGTGCCGACGCTCGGGATCGGCGTGGAGTCCCGTCAGCCGCTGCAGCGTGCCGCGCAATCGATGGACCCGGACCGCGCCGTCCAGTTCGCTCTCCGGTGATCCCTGCCGCATCAATGTCCCAACGCTTACGTCATGGCCGCGCTGCGCCAGCGCGGCGCCGAGATTGCGGACATGGCGTTCCTCACCTCCGATCACCGGGGGATAGAACTGGGACAGCAGCAAGATGCGCATCGCCGAGCCTCCGCCTCAGCTACCCGGCACCAGCGCCGAGACCCTGCGATAGAGCTTGTCGTCGGCCGGCCGGTAGAGCCGGGCCTCGGCCTTCTGCTGGACCGCCAGGATGGGCACAGGGACCTTCCGCACCCAGGTGTCGCCTGGTGCAATCGTCAGCGAGCGGATGACCGCGATCGGTTTCCCCTCGAGGGTGACTTCCAGGTCGTATTGCTGAGCCTGGGCTTCTGCGCTGCGTACGCCAATGACGAGTTGGCCCGGATCGCCCTTGGCCGGCGGCAGCATCCAGAAGTCGGTGTAGTTGAACTGCCGCTCGACCGCCTGATCGTGGATCGCGAGCGCATAAGCTCCGGTCGTCACGAGCATCGCCAGCGCGACCGCCGCTCCCTGCCAGCGCTGCATTCGCAGCGGACTCGGCCAGGCTCTGGGGATTGAGGCGTTGCCGTCGCTGGGAGCGAGCAGCATCGCGGCTATTGTCGCCGCCAGGTACCAGAATGCCCAGCCAAGCGGCACGAGCAATCCCATGGCATCCAGCACAAAGCCTCCGGCGATGGTGACAGCGAAGCTCGCGCCAATCGAACAGACGAGGTGTTCCGTCAGCGACGCGGTCCTTACGCCGATCGCGCGCAACACCACATGGCCGGAAATAAGGAGGGCCATGGGCACGCCCAGGATGACCCGCAGGAGCATGCTGTCGCTGGCTGCAACTGCAGCCACGGTCGCTCCTGCCCACAGGCAGGCGCCGAGCAGGTCCCGCTTGCTAGGGCTCGCCATGCAGTCCTCTCAAGTCATAGATGATGAGATAGCCGTTGTCGAAAGTGCGGGAGACACCTTTGACGTCATTGAACTTCAGCAGCTCGTCGGCCGTGAGCTGCGTTCCTTGTTGCGGTTCCCATGGCTCGAAATAGAAACCGAGGACTGGCGGCGCGGTGGTCAGACGGAGATCCACCACCAGGAAATCAAGGTCGCTCCTGGCGAGAGCGTAGAAATCGTCTGCCCCGAGCTTGTCGCGCCTGAACACGCGAGCAGCGTAGATGGCTGGGTTGATCTTGTTTCTCACGTCCTGCCGGCCGTAGCCGGCAAGCAGCAGACGATTGACCCGATCGCTGGTGAAGCGATTGCCTGGCCCAAGCCATTCCTTGGTCCAGAGCGACGTCTCGATTCCCATGCGCTCGATGGACTGCGCGTCCGACGACACCTTGTAAGGTCCACGGATCGGTTCGATTGAACCCGCCGTGACCCCACCCATGACGATGACCGAGATCGCTGCGGGCGGTACGATCCGGCGCCATCCGCGTGCCGCGCGGCCCTGCCAGAAATGGACGATACCGACTGCAAAGACCAATCCGACGCCGATGAACACGAACGTTCCCATCCGGTTGCCGATTTGCCACCCGTTCACGGTCAAGCGGAATGCAACCGAGATGGGAAAGCCGCAGGCCAGCAAGGTGAGCAGCACGACGCGGCTGTCACGCCAGCGTCGCTTGAGGATGCCCTGAATCGGACGCCAGCCTGACCGCAGGTTGGCCGGTGCTGTCATGGCCAGCGATCGAAAGAAGCCCGTAGCCAGCCCGACAGAAGTGAGCAGGATAGCGAGCAAGGTGGTCAGGCGCAGCAAGATGGGCTGGGACGGCGGGCTGACGTGTTCTGATTGCGGCGTGCTGGTGCCCGTGAGCTTCGCCAGCAGTGCCTTGAACCCGGTTTCGACCACGGGGCCGACGTAACCTGTGAAAGGATTGCCGTGCGCCAGCACCCATACCAGCGGGATGACGATGGCAAGTACCGCGGTGGCGCCCATGGCGATCCTCGCCTGGACCCGGAGCGAGACATCCCGCCGCGAGGCCTCCAAGGCCGCCAGCATGCCAAGGTAGAAGGCGACAAAGGCTGCCGTAAGGTGATGTGCGACCGCAAGGCTCGCCACGAGCAGTGCGATCAGAACGAGCGCGCTCGATCTCGATCGCCCGACGAGATCCTTCGATGCAGCCTCGACCGCGAGAATCAAGATGCACAGCACGAAGGCGATGCTCTCGTAGGAGAAGATCGACTCGAACACCACGAAGGTCGAGCAACCCATGTAGGTCAGGCAGGCGATGGCCGCGATGCGCGGAGATCCCGTGATCCTCTCGTAGAACAGAAACAGGGCGGTGATGAGGGTGGCTTTCAGGACTGCCAACAGCAGGGTCGCAGTCGCAAAAATGGGCAAGCCGGTGAGATTCGTGATTGCCGTCGTCACGATCTCGAGCGCGGGATACACCGACGCGATCGGCAAGAGCGGATTGGACAGGAAGAGCCGGCGGGCAGTCGTAAGGTCCTCAGCCGCGATCCAATGCAAGTATTCGTCATGGTGCGCGAAACCCGTGGGCGAATATATGGTCTTGTGGAGGAACAGGGCATCGGCGAGGAGAACCAGGAGGAAGAGACGCTCGCCCCGGGCCACACTCGGCCAAGCGATGCGAAGGCTGGCCGGAACGACCACCAGCAGGGTACCCGACCAGAACAGCAGCGGCGCCACGTCATTGCCGCGGCGACCGGCACCCTGTCCGGCCGCAACCAGCAGCAGGGCTACGGCGACGACCAGGCACAGCGCCGCAATCCAATTCGAGTTCGCGGAATCCGGCGCGGTCTCGGTGTCGCCACCGCGCAGGTCAGGGCCGATAACGCCAAGGATGGAATGCATCCAGGCTCGCGCCGGCGCGATCGCGGTTTCGGCGTTGAAATAGGCCCGTATCATCCGCCGCGTGCCCTCATGGCGGATCGCAAGCCCACTGCGCCGTCGCGCGGGAAACTGACCGTCGGCGAGTTGCCCGCCACATCACGATAAACGTCACTCAGCGCCTCTGCGCAGGCGTCCCAATCCGGCAAGGCCAGATCGGGGATTTCTCGCTGCGCCTCGAGCTCTTCGGCCATCGCGCCAGCGATCTCGTCCGGACCCGCGTCACGCGGAAGCGCGCGGCACAGGCCGTTGGTTGCGAGCTCCCGCAGTCCCGACGTGTCGCTGACGAGGACCGGCCGGCGCAGCGACAGCGCTTCCATCACGGCAACGGGATGGGCCTCGTAGTCGCTCAGCAGCACGAACAGGCCGGCGCTCGCCAGCAGGTCGGCCATTCTCTGCCGCTCGGATCCCGGGATGCCCGCAATGGTGACCTGATCGTCAAGGCCAAGTGCGCTGACGAGACGGCGCAGTTCGCCCTCGTAAGGCCCCGTTCCGACGATGTGCAGGCGCGCATTCGGCATCCTGCGGATCAAGCCCGGCATCGCCGCTATCAGGCGGTGATGGCCCTTGTAACGCTCCAGCCTGCCGCTCGAGACGATCAAGCAGGGGTCGACCTTGACGCCGGGGCTGGCGGCCGGCATCGCGGCGCCATTCGGGATGACCACAAACCGCTCCCGAGGGATGTCCATCTTCGTGCTGAAGAAGCTGGCCTCGAATTCGGAGACGCCGATCAGCCGAGCGGCCTTCGCCAGCAGCGGCCGGAGCAGTGCGCGCTGGGTGCCGCGCACGGCATTCCGCAGCCGCGACGAATGCCCGCCGCTATGGAAGGTCAGGACGAACGGGGCTTTGGTGCGGACCGCCGCAAGCAGTCCGATGGGCACCACAAAAGTGCTGTAACCTTGGAAGTGGATTAGATCCCATGTGCCGCGCCGGATCGCCGTATAGACCTGTGGTGCGACATAGAGATCCAGTTCTCTCGGCCAGGCCGGCACGCGCCGCACGCACATGCCGCGGACGTTCTCCTCGACCGGCAATTTTCCCGATGGATCGGTCGTGAGCACGTCGACCGAGTGGCCGCGCGCGACCAGACGGGGACCCACCTCCTGGATGTGGGTTTCGATACCGCCGACGAAGGGGTAGCAGCGGGCGGCAACCATCAGGATACGCATGCGGCTCACCCACCGTCATCGTGGACTTGCGTCGCGCTCGGACCGGCTATGGATAACCATAGGCGACGAGCGAGACCGGAGAACGCACCTTCTCGCGCAGGATCGTCTTGAGGACGCGCCAGCCGTCGGGAATGGCGCGCAGATTGCTCAAGCCGCTGATGCGCGGAGCCTCGAAGCTTGCGACTTCGACGATGTTCAGCTCGTTCTTCAGCGCCCGCACGTTGATGAGGGTCTCGATCTCGAAGCCGTCGCAGTCGCAGTTGAGGGTGGGGACGTGCTTGGTCCAGAATGCCATGTATCCGTAGCACAGGTCGGAGAACGAGCCGCCATAGAGCATGCGCACCATCATGGTGAGGCCCCAATTGCCCAGCATCCGGAACGTCGACATGTCGTCGGTCCCTGCGCCCTGGAGGAAGCGCGAGCCCTTGACCAGATCGGCGCCGGCGATCAGCGCGCCGACAAAGACGATCGCTTCCTCCGGCACCATCGAGCCGTCGGCGTCGATCATGACGATGATATCGCCGGTGGCGGCCCGGAATCCGGCCTGCAGCGCGGCGCCCTTGCCGCGGCGCGGCTCCATCACGACCTTCACGTCCTCGCGCAGTCCGCGCGCTACGGCGACCGTGTCGTCCGTCGAACGGCCGTCCACGATGATGACTTCATGCGCCCATGTCGGGATGCGCGGCAGCAGCCAGGGGAGGTTCTTCGCTTCATTGAGGGTCGGGACGACGAAGCTCACGCGGGGCATCATCAGCGGCCGTCCCAGCGCGAGATTGATCGCGTCTGGTGCCGGTACCTTGCTGATGTAGGACAGGCTATTGGCGACAGGAGCGTTCATGGCAACACCGTTCGATCAAAAGGCCGGACCTGGGGCGCAGGTCGCGCGCGTACGAGTATGCTTGACAAGTATTGTGCGAGAGCCCGAGCGGGGTGATAGGTCCCGTAGACGAACCGACACACCGGGCCGAAGCTGTTTGCCGCGGCGGGACCGATGAAATGCAAGCCCGGGACCGAGGTCTCGTAATGCGATGAAAGCTGCGGCGCCCCCTCGACCTGGCGGATGCGGCGCAGCAGCGTTTGGTTCAGAAAGCCCAGCCGGCTTAGGTCGGTCTTGTATCCGGTCGCGAAGATCACATGGTCGGTCTGCAGCGCCGGGCGGCCGGCGTTGACCACGTTGAGCTGCACCTTGCCGTTGCGGATCTCGATGCCTTGGATCGAGGTGCCGAGCCACATCGGCACCTTTCCGACGACGCGGTCCTTCACGAAGGCGCCGCCCAGGGGCCCCAGCGCCTTGGGATTGGCGAGCTGGATGCGACGCTCCTCCGACAGCAGCTGGATAAGCTGAGGATACTTCGCACAAGCCGACAGGGCCCAACCCGGGCCGATACCGCTCAATGGCGCGACCACCCGCTCGATTGAAGAGCGGTTGCGGGGCCGGTTGGCGAAACGCAGCTGCTGTGCGCGTGCAACGAGTGAAACCGAGATTCCCCGTTCATGGAGCAGCGCGGCCAGGTCCGTCGCCGACGATCCGGATCCGACCACGATAACGTCCTTGCCGTCCAACGAGTCGAGCGGGCCATAGTCGCCGCTGTGCGAGCACAGCTCGGCAGGGAAATGCGCGACGTCCTGCGGCAGGCGCTTGAACGGATGCAGGCCGACGGCAACCACGACGCGCCGCGCGTTGACCGTCTCGCCGTCGTCAAAGCTGGCACGAAGGCCGTCGCCTGCGGCCTCGAGCGCGGTGAGAACCTTGCTCTCCACCGCCGGCACGTACCGCATCCGGAAGGCGTCGGCGTACTCGATGAACCGCTCGAGCGTCAGTGGTGTCAGCACGTCATGATAGGGCAGGGCGCGTTCGGTGCAGAACGACTTCACGGTGAATTCCGATGCGGGATCGGAGAGACACGTTGCCCAGGGATAGGACTTCAGCAGCATGCCGCGGGGCATGTTGTGCTTCCAGGGGCCCATCGGCTCACCGAAGATCCGGTGCTCCACACCGCGCGCGCGCAGATGCGCGGCAAGCGACAAGCCGTAGGGGCCGGCTCCTATGACGGCCACATCCACGGATGTGCTCGATCGGCCCATATGCGCACCTCCCGCACGTGAATAAAAATCAAGACGCAACTAAAAAGAGATCGGGAGATAAACACGCTAAACTCTCTCCGGGAGGCCCTCTTCCAGCTAGCCTGAGACGAGGAGGATTGCTGATGCCGCTTCGCAGTGGAAGCGCGATAGATGATTAGCTCTTTGTAGTTATCCGTTTTGTGCCTCCGCGGAATGGCTCCGCATCACCGGCGCCGCCCTGCAGTGATTTCTGTCTAGCCGAAGCCGGCCGAGACCGAAGACCAGGCGGGTTGCCGTTCGACAGAGGCTGAAACCGTAGCCGAGAACGGCTCATAGGTGGCCGTGACCTCTCGCAATTGCCCGACGCGACCGAACACGTCGATCACCTCAAGGCCGGACCCGCGGTTGTAGGTGTGGCAGCCGAAGCCTGTGGCTCGAATGACACCGACCGGGGCTTGGGCGAATTCCGACGGCCCGAGCGCATCGATCCGGCAGAGCGTTACCGCATCGCCGTAACCGCGTGAGCAATTCTGGACCGGGCGCAGGATCTGGCCGCGGTGCTCGATGAAGGCACCTGCAGGACGGCTGAGCGATGCGTCGATCAGGATTGGGTTTGCGGCATGGGGGACCCAGGCCCCGGTCAGGCTTTCCGCGCGGTAGATGTCGAGGATGTCCCATGACGAGGATCGCCACCGTCTGGGGCTGACGAAGAACCACGGCTGGCCGTCGCGAAACAATGGCGTGCAGTCGTAGGCCTCGACGCGGTCGATCAGGCACGCTTCCCGGGCCCAACGGTAGGGGAATTCGATTGCACGATAGAGGCTGACATTTCTGGCCGCCCCGGATTCCGGGATCATCCAGATCTGTCCGTCATGTTCGAACACAAAGGGATAGGAGAGATGGTGGGCTTCCTCCAGGACGACCCGCGGCTCGCCCGCAGTGCCGTCGCGGTTTGCCGTGACCACGGCAATGCATCCGCGCTTTTTCCTGTACGAGTACTGCTCGACAAAGATGAAGGTCTGCCCTCGATGGCTGAACGGAAACGGGTCGGCCAGATAGCTGTCGGCATCCGCAGCGAGCATCTTGAAGGCGGCTTTGCCCCTGTCGAGCAGGCTTTTCCCCTCGTCGAGGCGCCAGCCGACGCCCCACATCCGGCCGCCTTTCGCAATGATATTCAGGAGACGAGCGGCCTTCGATGCAATCGTGCCACTGGCCCATCTGAGGACCGAAGAGCCGCCCTGAAGCCCGCTTGTCCGTGGACGGGCGGCCTCGGATGCAACTGACCGCTTGTCCCCGCGCACGGCCTTGAGGATCAACAGGACGGCGCATGAGAGGGTGCCATCAAGGGTCACCGCGAGCACGTCGCGGTCTGCGCTGGCGGGGCGCGCGACCCACGGGCTCCAGGGGCACGTTGTATCGTGCAGTTCGACAAGCAGATCCTCGCCGTTCGCCAGCGCGACCATCGCCCCGATTTCGCCGGGCATTCCGTTGAAATGTGGTGTGAGCACGCGCCGTGCATTGATGACTGGTTTCTCGCCGCTGAGATTGATTACGACATCCGGTGTGGTGGACGAGGGCGCCAGTGCCCGGAGCGCGGCCGGGACGGAATCCGTGGCGCCATCTCCGCGAACGCCGTAGACCAGCCGCTCGAGTTCGAGCAGCAAGCGGCAAATCGGCGGCATCGGGTGGCGATCGGAGCCGAACGTGCATGAGACCTCGTTGCCGGGCACTTCGGCAAGCGCCTCCGCCAGCCATAGATGCCAGCGCAGCAGCCGCGACGGATCAAGATGCAGGCAAACGCGCATTCACGCCCCGAGCCCGTTCAGTTCGTTGCCCGCCGTGACCGCGGGACTTTGCGGGAAGGCAGCGCCGATCGATCCGTCGGCACACGGCCACGCCAGGGCGATCGGCCGCAAAACTATGCCCAAACAGCGCCCGGATGTGTGATGTCAGGCGGGGTAACCCCTCGGGGACGTTGCGCCTGGCCGCTCAGGAAGGTCATTTGGGCGCATGAATGTGGGCTGGCAGCCGTCAAGACATGGATCGATTTCCGCGTATCGGTGCTCACCGAGTGCCGAACTCTGCGGGCCGTGGGACGAGTTGATTGCGCGCGTCGATGGCAATGCATTCATGCATCCTGCGGCGTTGCTTGCCGCCGCCGATACCGGTTTTGCCGACATCCACGTCCTGATCGCGTGGGACGAGGGGGTGAACCCTCGCTGTCCGGTTGGCTTTTGGGCCCTCTGCGAAAGGCGCAATTTGCCTGCGACGCCCACATTCCTGGAAGCCATCCCCATTTACGCGTCCACCTCGAATGCTGTGATCGACCGTGCTCGTGCCGACGAAGTGATGGCCGCGTTTTTTGACGTGATCAGGCACGATATCTGCTTGCCCAAAATCATCCGGTTGCGGTCTTTCGAAGCCGACCCGGTTGTCTATCCGGCGATGCTCCGCCAGCTCGAGGGCGTGGGTCAGCACCGGGAGCTTGTTCGCGTCGAACGCCCCTTCGCCGATCGGTGCTCAGGGATCAAGAAATCGGGTGCGACCCGCAAGAAGCTGCGCCAGGACTGGAATCGGCTGTCTGCGACCGGACAGGTGGAGATCGTGAACGGCCGGACGGCCCCCGAAGCGGAAGCGGCGTTCGAGGTCTTTCTCGCGCTCGAGGCGGCGAGCTGGAAGGGCAAGCAGGGTACAGCGCTGCTGTGCGACGCCGGCGACGCACAGTTCGCCCGCCGGCTGATCCGAAACCTCGCCGCACACAATCTCGCCTCGATCGCCTTATTGTGCGTCGATGGCGTTGCGATCACTGGGCAAGTCCTGATCTACAGCGGTCGCAAGGCCTATACGTGGAAGACTGCATTCGATGCATCCTACGCGCGCTTTTCCCCAGGGGCGCTGCTGATCAGCAAGATCACGGAGGCCCTGCTTGAATCAGGTCAGGTCGCCGCCATCGACTCATGTGCGTCGGCGGACGGGATCATGGCGCAGCTATGGACTGGCCGGCGCACCATGGTCGATGCACTGATCGATGTTCACATGTGCAGCTCACCGGCATTCGCGATGGAGGTGGTGCGGCACATCGACTGCCTGCAATTCGGCAGCGTGGGTAGCCGAATGTGGCATGCAATCCAGCAATCCGAGTAACGCGCGCGCAACGCGTCACGGCCTCCGAACCCTTCGGAGCGTGGCACCGAAGGGAGTAACCCTTCGGGGAAGTTGCGCTCCGACGCGCGTGATAGTCACGTGGAGGGCATGATTGTTGGATGGAAATGGCTGAAAGACAGGCTACGCAACACCGCACTGCGCGTACTGGTGTTTGCCTTGCTGTCCGCCCCCACGATTGTCAGCGCAGGCGACGGTCAAGCAGCAGACAATCCGCCGTCAACGCCGTTCATCAAGGTTGAAGGAACGCGCTTCACGGCGAGCGGCAAGCCGTTCTACGTGACCGGCGTGAACAACCACTACCTCACCTTCGGTTCGCAGAACGAAGTCACTCGCGTTCTCGACGACGCGGTGGCGATGGGCGCCAATGTGGTCCGCACCTTTCTTCAGCCGGTCATCGGATCGCTTGACGGGAGCATGGCGACAGTCTGGCAGTGGCGGATGCAAGCCGACGCCAGCGATCTCGGCGTCAAGGGGACCTATCTGATCTATTGGGACGATCGCGAGGGCGGGATGGCCTTCAACGATGGTGCCAATGGAATGCAGAAGGTTGATTTCCTGGTCGCCGAAGCCAGCAAGCGACATCTGAGACTGATCATCGCCTTCCTCGACTTCTGGGACTATACCGGCGGCGCTCAGCAGATGCGGGCCTGGTATGGCAGCCAGGACAAGTCCGGGTTCTTCTTTCGCGACCGACGCACGCGGCGCGACTACATGAGCTGGGTTCGCCACGTCGTGCAGCGCGTCAACCCCATCACCGGGATCGCCTACCGCGACGATCCGGTCATCATGGCTTGGGAGTTGATGAACGAAGGCAATGCGAGTCCGGAGAGCCTGCGGCTCGCCTGGACCGCCGAGATGTCGGCCTACGTCAAGTTCCTCGATCCCAACCATCTCGTCAGTTCGGGAAACGCTGGCAATGCCGCCGTTGCCGACAAGCTGTCTGATCTGACGATCGCCACCCTCGATTACGGGACCTGGCATGGTTATCCGCTCTACTACAATCTGACGGTCCAGCAATTCGGCGACACCATCACCGAGTTCTGCCAGATCGCGGCGCGCGCCAACAAGCCGGTCCTGCTCGAGGAGTTCGGCTACGCCCGCTCCAACGCGGATTCGGCTTCAGCTTACACCATGTGGCTCGACAAGCTCGAGCGCGATCCCAATTGTGCCGGCTGGCTGGTCTGGCGCCTGGTGTCGCGTCAGGACAGCGGGCGTTTTCCCGTCGACGAGCACGACCAGTTCGATATCCGCAATGACGGCGGCGCGATCTGGAACGTTTTCAAGGCGGCGGCAGCGCGGGCGACACAGTCCCGGCAAACCAGCCGGGCTTCGGATAGTGGGCGGGCAGTGCAATGACCGATGCATCCGTGGTGATCTGCGCGCACACGCTCGACCGCTGGGGCGAATTGCAGCGGGCAGTCGCCTCGGTCCGCGCCCAGACGCGCGCGCCTAAGGAAATCATCCTGGTCATCGACAACAACGAAGCCCTGCGCGCGCGTGCCGCGCGAGAGATTGCCGGCGTCACCGTTCTCGCCAATGCCGGACAACCCGGCCTGTCCGGTGGACGCATGACGGGGGCGGGGCACGCCACGGCGCCGGTCATCGCCTTCCTGGATGACGATGCCGCTGCCGACCCGTGCTGGCTCGAGGATCTGCTGGAGGCCTATCAGGATCCAGCGGTGCTGGGGGCGGGGGGACCGGTGCTGCCACTGTGGCAAGCGCCGCCGCCTTCCTGGTTTCCTGCCGAGTTCGGCTGGGTCATCGGCTGCACCTATGCCGGCATGGACGTGCAGGACGGGCGCATCCGCAATCCGATCGGCGCCAACATGTCGGTGCGCGCCGACGTGTTGCGTAACGCCGGCGGCTTCACATCGGACCTCGGACGCCGCAAGTCCGGATTTTCGGTCAGCGGCCGCGCGAGGTTCGGCGGCAAGGCCGAGAGCTGCGAAGAGACAGAGTTGTGCATCCGGGCCTCGCGCCTGCACCCCGGCGGTTACTTTGCATATCGGGAGCGCGCGCGGGTGCACCATGCGGTGCCGGCGCAGCGCACCACGTGGACGTACTTCGTGCACCGCTGCCTGATCGAGGGCACCGCCAAGGCGGTGTTGAGGAACATCGCGGGGTCCGGCGACGGGCTCAAGACCGAGCAGCGCTACGTTCGCGAAGTGTTGCCGCGCGCCGTGGCGAGCGAACTCATGGCCGCGATGCGCGGCAAATTCGGCTCGGCGCGGCGGGCCGGGGCGATCGTGGCCGGCCTGGGTCTTACCGCGTTTGCCTACACCACGGCACGGCTCGGCGGGATGGCTGACGCCTTGTCACAGCAACTGTCGTCGCGCGCCCTGATCCGGAGATCCTAGCGCGGGGACGGCATTGCACGAAGAGCCTGTTGGACCGACACGGTGACTGACATGATCTTGCTGACTGGAGGCGCCGGCTACATCGGGACCCACGTCTGCATCGCGCTGCTCGACGCAGGGTTCGATGTCGTGGTGATCGATAATCTCTGCAACAGCAACCGCGCGTCTCTCGAGCGCGTCGAAGCGATATGCGGACGACCGCTTGTGTTTTGCTGCGACGACATCCGGAATGAAGACGCGATCTACCATGTCCTTCGCACCTATGGCGTGACCGCGGTCATCCATCTTGCGGGCCTGAAGGCCGTCGGCGATTCCAACGTTCATCCGATGACCTACTACGACAACAACGTCGTCGGAACGATGCGGCTGGTGTCGGCAATGAAACGGGCTGACGTCAAGACGCTGGTCTTCAGCTCGTCCGCTACCGTTTACGGCGCGCCGGCCTACCTGCCGCTCGACGAACGGCATCCGCTGGCGCCGACCAACCCCTACGGCCGCACCAAGCTCTTCATCGAAGAGATGCTCAAGGACCTTCATCGTTCGGAGGACGATTGGCGCATTGGCATCCTGCGCTATTTCAATCCGGCCGGTGCGCACGAAAGCGGCCTGATCGGCGAAGACCCGATCGGCGTTCCGAACAATCTGGTGCCGCTGGTCGCGCAAGTTGCGATCGGCAAGCGCGCGAAGCTCAGGATCTGGGGCGACGACTACGACACGCCTGACGGCACCGGCATCCGCGATTTCATTCATGTCGTCGACCTTGCAGCCGGTCATCTCAGGGTGTTGCGTCACCTCGAGCGGCCCGGCGTGTTCACGGTCAACCTGGGGACGGGAAGCGGCAGCAGTGTTCTTGAGGTCGTTCGCGCCTTTGAGGCCGCGAGCGGCAGGTCAATTCCGTATGAGATTGCAGAACGCCGGACCGGCGACGTCGCGATCTGCTGTGCCGATCCGACATTTGCGCAGCGGACGCTGGATTGGAAATCAGCCCGGTCGCTGGCGCAGATGTGCGCCGATCATTGGCACTGGCAGCTGATGAATCCTGACGGATACCGTCACGTCTAGCTTCGCGAGCGGCCGGACACGCGGCCGCCCGGCGCGACTCGGGGCCGCTTGCCGCGCGGCCGCCAAGTCAATGACCTCGCCGCGCGCGCCGTCGAGAATTAAATCCCAATCGCAATCGAACTAAGGCCTCAGCGCCAAAATATCGTGTGAATAAGGCGCGCGAGTACCGCAAACGCCTGTGTGAAAGCTCAATCGAAGCCATTTTTCGCCATACTTGATTATTAACCAATCGCCGAGCAGTCGAAGGGGCGTACCTCAAAATCGTTACTGCATTGGAATGTGCTCGCGCCGTTGCGCGTGGCGAGCATGTGGTATGTCGCGCGATTCGCGGCAGTGGAATGGTCGCGCAGTTCGCGACGGTGGAATTCTTCGTTCAATCTCTGGAAGGGACATGGAATGGCACTTGCCGCGCCAGCAGGATTTACATCGAGCAATCTCGTTTACCAGGAGAGCTTCTCCGGAACGACGCTAGACAGTTACTGGCACAACTACATCACCAGCCGCGCCGCCAATGGCTGGGCGTGGAATAGCAATGGATCAGGCGGCAGCGGGCCGGGCGGCGCATACGACGCCGATTACGAGATGCCGAGCCAGGTGACCGTGAACAACGGCATCCTTGATCTCACGGCGATCACGCAGCAGGTCAGCGGCATCAATCAGGGCAGCGCACAAACGTTTCCGGTCACGTCCGGTGCCGTCAGCAGCTATGGCAATTTCGAATTCGACGGCGGTTACCTTCAGATCAGCATGAAGGCGCCGAGCGGCGACGGTTCTTGGCCGTCGCTTTGGCTGATGCCCGGCGCAGGCTCGAACTCTGGCGACAATTTCGAGATCGATATCCAGGAGGGGGGATATACCGGCAACGGGCCGGCCAACCAGGCCTTCACCTGGCATCTTCACACGCCCTCAGGGACGGTCGGCGGCACGGTCGACACCGGCGTCGACCTCACGGCCGGCTTCCATACCTACGGCCTCAACTGGGTGCCGGGCCAATCGATGACCTGGTATCTCGACGGCAAGCAGATTGCGACGGTGACCAGCGCGCAGGTCCAGATTCCGAACGAGCCGATGCAGCTGATCATGAGCAATCAGGTCGCGAATTCCAACGCGGCCGGATGGCACACTGCGTTGGACAGTTCGACCCCATCGTCGATGCAGATGCAGGTCGCCGAGGTCCAGCTCTATCAAGCGGCCGGCAGTGGTAACACCGTCACCGGTGCCAACGTCACTGCCTCGACTCCACCGACCCAGCCGACCACACCACCGGTCCCGCCGGCGGTCACTCAGGTTGCGGCGTCACCGGGGACGGGCGTCGAACATATCGGCGATGCCGTGACATTGACGCTCGGGTTCAACGAGGCGGTGAATGTCGCCGGCACGCCGACGCTGACCCTCAACGACGGCAGCACCGCCACCTATATCGGCGGTTCGGGGACCAGCACGCTCACCTTCAAAACGACCGTTGCGTCGACCAACACGGCGACGTCGGCCCTTGCCGTCACCGGGGTCACCCTTGCGGGCGGCGCGAGCATCAGTGACGCAAGCGGCGTTGCCGCAAATCTTGCCGGTGCGGTGAAGACGTTCGCTGGCCTCCAGATCAATCCGACGAACCCCACGCCACCGACCCAGCCGACCACGCCACCGGTCCTGCCGGTGGTGAGCCAGGTTACCGCTTCGCCGGGGACGGGGACCGAGCATTTGG